>NZ_JALUFF010000056.1 GCF_027052235.1 Thermococcus sp. | reverse complement strand
TGTCCTCCATGTTCACCTTGGTCAGGGTGTAGGCTACGAAGTCGCCAATTATCCTCGGGTCGCCGAGGTAGGCAAACCTCGAAAAGGTCTTCTCGTTCCATTCGATGTTGCTCATAACGGTATCACCAATCTATGTAAGAAGCTCGGGGTATATAAGGGTAGCCGTCCGGGAGGTTTAAAAGGGAAAGCCGGAATGGAAGGAGGGTGGGAACATGAGGGAGACAACGGCCATAGCCATAATCCTCACCGCAGGTATCGCCCTCTCTCTCATCATGAGGGACTACGCCGGAATAGCACTCGCGGCGCTCGGAATACCGGCGTATCTGGCATATACGGCCAGGGAGCAGAACATACTGGCGAAGTCGAGGCTCTATGACAGGGACCTCTTTGTGATGATAGCCATCTCTGTGGTCGTCATACTGGCCTTCAACTACTTCCTCGACCCGAGGGTCGGTCTGATAGCCCTCGCGGTTCTCGTCCCCCTCATAGCCCTCGGGGCCGACAGGCTAAAGTCTGGAAAGGACGTCCAGAACGGGTGAGAGCCTTCCCGTCCTCTTGTACTCCCTGAGGGCCTCCCTCATCTCCTCTCTGAATCCCTCGTCAAGGCCGAAGTCCTCATAAATCTTCTCCGATATCGCGTTCTTCCCGACAAAAATCATGGACATCGCCGACGTCAGGTTGTTGGGCTTCCTCCAATTGGCCTTCTCGAAGTCTATTATCCAGATGGTTTTTCCCACTATTATGTGCTTGCCCCCCTGCATCTGACCGTGGTCGAGGCCGAGCCTGTCAAGGGTGGCCGTTTTCAGGGCTATCTCAAAGAAGTGCCACCTCTTGAGCCTTGCCCTGAGGATTTCCCGGCCCTCTGCAAAGCCCCTGACGATGTAGTCTAGGCCTTCAAAGGTGCCGTATTCAATGAGGGGAGGGGTTATCTTAAAGTGCTCAATTGTCCTGATTATCTCGGCCTCCCTTGAGAAGTTTCTCCTCGGCGAGTCCGGCCTCGCGAGCTTTACAACGACTTTCCTGTTCCTGAGTAAGGCCCTGAAGACCAGACTAGTTGTTCCCTTGGAGAGGAACTCAACTCCCCTAAAACCCCTCTCGTCAAGCCACTCAAGGAAATGGCGAACCTCAGAGCTGAAGAGTTGGGGTACCATCATCCTCGATAAGCTTAAATAGGTGGCGGAATAAAATAATTTCGGTGATAGCCAATGGTGACGGCCTTTATTTTGATGGTAACGGCCGCGGGCAAGGAAAGGGAGGTTATGGAAAAGCTTCTCGCAATGCCCGAGGTCAAGGAAGCCTACGTTGTCTATGGAGAATACGACCTCATAGTCAAGGTCGAGACCGACACGCTGAAGGACCTGGACCAGTTTATAACCGAGAAGATAAGGCGCATGCCCGAGATACAGATGACCTCAACGATGATAGCCATCTGATTCCGCTTTCTTTCTTCTACTCATTCTTCATCAAAAGAAAAAGGAGAAAAGGGAGCTCACTTGTTCATCATCAGCCTTATCCTCTCCGCGGAGTCCTTGGCCTTGTCGGAGATGTTGCTCAGCGTTCTGGCTATGTTGAGAATGTAGAAGCCGGTTCCCCAATCGAGCTCACCGGCCTTCTCAAACACCAGCTTCATAAGCCCGGTATCAAGACCGTCTATCCTGTTCTCGACGTCCTCTATGGCCTTAATTATCTCGTACTCCCGCTCTATCTCCTTCTCGGCGAAGCCGCTCTCTATGACCCTGTCCATCTGGACTATGGCATCGTAAACGAGCTTCGCGGCCTTTATGCTCTCCCTCCCCATCTCCATGATCAAGTCCTTAATCTCCCCCGGAATTCCGTCGGGCTTCTTGACGAGGAGCCACTTGGCGGTGTCCTCGGCTGCATCCGCCACCTTGTCCTGCATGTGGAGGTAGATGAGCACGTCTTCTCTAGCAACAGCCATCATGAGCTTTGAGCTCAGGGAGTCCCTTATCTCTGCCTTTATCCTGTCTGCAACGTCTTCAAGCCTGTCAACCTCAACGGCGAGCTTTTCCGTACCCTCGTAGTCTCCCTCCCTCCACGCCTGAAGGGCCTTTTCAAGGGTCTCGACCGTCTCAAGAACCACCTCAGCGTGCTTTATGAGGGGCTTGAAGGGGCTTTTCGCGAAGAGTTTCGTCCAGACCTGCATGCCATCACCCCACCAGCATAAGGGCCTTGAAGATGACGGCGCTTATCAAAGCGGCGACCGGAACCGTAACGAACCACGAGATTATTATATCGATAACGATGGCCTTGTTTATTGCCTTTACGCCCCTCGCGAGGCCTATTCCTATAACAGCGCCGACAACGGTGTGGGTCGTTGAGATGGGCATTCCAAGCCAGCTCGCTGTTAAAACGACAGTTGCAGCTGAAAAGTCTATGGTGAAGCCGCGCGTATTGGTCAGCTCTGTTATCCTCCTTCCGACGGTCTCCATGACCCGGTAGCCGTAGGTGGCAACGCCGACCGCTATGCCGAGGCCTCCTAAAGCGAGTATCCACCTCGGAACGGGAACCTTCATCCCAGCCATTCCCATCGTCGCGACCGCGTAAACTGCCGCGACAGGGCCGATTGCGTTGGCAACGTCGTTGGCACCATGCGCTAAAGCCACGTAGCCAGATGTAACGACCTGAACTTTCCTGAATATGGCTTCAACACCTATGAGGGGGTCGCTTATCGGGAAGCGGAGCCTTATCAAGGCGTAGGTGATTAGAAAAACGAGAACCCCGACCGGAACGCCGTAGTAGAGAACCCCAACCTTCAGGTCCTTCCCGTGGAGAACTTTTATGTAGAACATCGTCCCGATGACCACGAAGGCCAGTCCTATCCAGAAGGGCGACCAGAGGCGGGCGCTCCTCACCGGGTTTTTCCTCTCGAATATGCTCTTCGTTAGGGCCTTGAAGACGAAGTAGGCCATTATGGCACCGACTATGGGGGAGAGAATCCAGCTGAGGATGACCTGCGTCATCTTGCCCCAGTTGACTATTGAGAGGCCGGCGTAAACTATACCGTAACCGACTATGCCACCGATTATCGAGTGAGTGGTAGAGACCGGTAAACCGAACTTTGTCGCTATGACGAGCCATATGGTGGCAGCCAGAAGTGCAGAGGCAGAACCGTAGATGAGCACATGGGGGTCGGTTATCCGGCTCGGGTCGAGGATTCCCTTCCTTATCGTCTCGGTGACGCTCTTGCCGAAAAAGTAAGCTCCAGTAAACTCAAGGAGACCCGCTATAATGACCGCCTGTCTCGGCGTTATCGCCCCCGCCCCAACCGCGGTGCTCATTGAATTGGCGGCATCGTTGGCACCTATCGCCCAAGCCATGGCAAAACCGAGAATGATCGTTATCAACAACCACGGCTCCACAACAACCACCGGGCCGAAGTAAAGAAGACCGTATAAATATCTTTTCGCAATAGAATATATCGAGCTAACAATCTCTATATAGAAAAAGGGTCAGGAGAGCTTGACGACCCTTATGCCAATCTCTCCCGGAGCCATCGTCAGGACAACGTAGTGGTAGAAACCACCCTCATCTGGCTTCGCGTAGAGCGGCGCGCCACCACCACCGGTTATGATGAAGTGCACCCCCTTGTAAGTTCCGTTCCAGTAGATGTGGATGTGGCTGAAGATTCCAAAGGCGTCGTACTCCTTCATGAGCTTCAGCAGCTCCTCAGCGCTCTTCTCGTTCATTGCGTGGTCGTCTCCACCGGGTCTCGGGTCGTAGGGCGGGGCGTGCATAACTATCACCGGCCTCTGTCCGAGGCTCCTGGCGAGCTCCATCTGCCCGGCCAGCCACTTGAACTGCCTCTCGCTCAGGGTGTAGCTACCCATGACGTCGTTGGCGAAGATGTAGCGGTACTTTCCGAGGCTGAAGGCATAGTCGGTGGGCCCGAAGAAGTAGTGGAAGATGTTTATGCCTTCTCCCTGGTACTCGTGGTTGCCCGCCGAGATGAATATCGGCTTGTTCCACTTCCAGACCTTCATGAGCTCCGCCCACTGATAGACAGTCCCGGAGTAAACGAGGTCGCCACCGTCTATGATGAAAGCCCCGCTCTCGTTGTTTATCCTGTCCCTTATCTCAAGGAAGACCCTGGGCGGTTTGTCACCTCCTGGGGGCCTGTGGTCGCCGAAGGCGAAGACCGTGTAGTTCTCAACAGGCTTGGCCACCAGCGAGAAGTTCCCCCCGGTGGTTAGTTCAACGCTCGTGTCGCCGATAACCTTAGCCCCCTCGGGGAGCTCCATAAGATTTGGATTGACGTTCTCTATAACGTAAGTCAACGGAACCTCGGGTGAGCCCCTCACCCTTACGGTAACGTTGAAGCCGAGGGCGTGGATGTAGACCCTCGTGTCGTTCACCAGCCTTATGAAACCGCCGTCAACGGTAACGTTGGCTCCCCTTATGACACGCCAGCCGTAGATGAAGGGCTCCTCGAAGGATAGCTGGTAGAGCTGGATGAACTCACCTTTGTCGGGAAGGCCGTTGAGGTTCACGTCACCTATCTCCTTGACGACGAGACCCTCGAACTGGCCGGAGCGGACAACGGCGTTAAAGTCCACCTTCAGCCTGCCATCCATGACACCCTTGAGGAAGTTCAGGGCACCGCCCACACCGGCCCTGCTGGTTCCGCTGACAACCAAAGTGGAGCCGTTCTCGGTGTTGAAGACCGCTATAACCCCGTGCCAGGGGCCGAGGAAGTGGAAGCCGTTCCTGTAGGCGACGTAGCCGAAGGGCTCAATGTCCCTCACCTGAACCCTCTTTCCAAAGAGGAGCCTCATTCTCCTGACCTCTGCCGGCGAGAGGACGGCTATACCCGTTCCATGGTATTCGGAAGCGGGGAGAACCTTCGCATTGGGGAAGTAATACCTTACGAGGTCTTCGTAGCCCTCGCTGGTGTAGAAGGTCATGTTGAAGAGCTTGTTCCAGTTTCCTATAACAGCCCCGGCTGGGTATTTGCCGAAGTTTATCCCGGAGACCTTCTCCTGGGTAGTTGAGGTGGTAGATGTCCCCGTTGTCCCGGTGCCGGCCGGTGAGGAGACGCAACCGGCCGAGAAAACCACGAGCAGGAGGACGAACAGTGCGAGCCTCTTCAAGTCAACCACCTGAGTTAGTTGGCCCGGCGTTTTAAAAGCTTGGTGCAACGTTTAAATAGAACCGGGAGAACTGAAATGGGGATGCCCATGTTCGTCGGCCACTACAAGGATGTTCCCGAGAAGGATACCGGGTTTGAAGGAGTAACCATCCGCTGGCTCGTTTCTCCAAGGCTTGGAGCAAAAAACTTCGCAATGCGCTACTTCGTGATGAAGAAGGGCTCGGAGATACCGATACACCAGCACGACTGGGAGCACGAGATATTCATCGTTAGAGGAGAGGGGATAATCACCAACGGCAAAGAGGAGCACCACGTAAAGGCCGGAAACTTCCTCTACGTCCCGCCCAACGAGCCCCACGGCTACAAAGCGACGGGAGAAACCCTTGAGTTCCTCTGCATAATCCCGGCAAAGAAGGAAGCCATTCCCGAGGACGAGTGGGCCTAGCGTTTGTGGTAGTGGAGCTTCACCTTTTTCCTCCTTATGAGGAGGAGGTGGGCCTTCCTCGACTTGGGGAGGGGTGGTTTTTCTTTCAGGAGCTCAAGAGCAAGGTCATAAGCCAAGGAGGCTATGACGAAGAGGAAGAGAGCCAGGACTATCATGGGCGTGTAGTACCACAGGACGCCAACGGTGTGTATAACCAAGACGACCTTGCCGAGAACCTGCTCCGGGTAAACGTTCCATGGGTCAGCGTATTTCCTGTTGTCGCCCTTGGTTACGAGGTAATACCTCCCCGACGGGTCGGTCTTTATTTCCACTATCCTGTGGGTTATCCTGTAGGTGTTGCCTCCGATGTGGACCTCGTAGAGTATAACGTCGCCGACGCGAAGTTCCGATGGATCAACAGGCTTCGTTATCACAAGGTCGCCCGGGTTTATGGAGGGCTTCATCGAGTCAGTGAGGATGACAACGTACTGAAAGCCGAAGACGAAGTGGAGAACAACAACCCCTGCTACAAGGAACAGGAGAAGATAACTCAAAAGTGAGAAAAAATCAAAGTGTCTGAGCCTCATTCACGGCCTCCTTCACTGCTGCGGCCCTACGAGAACGACCGCAACTTGATCCATGTTGCCAATTTCGACGCTACTGCTAAAGTCTATCTCAATGGAGCTACCCGCGCTGAGGTCAGAGCTCAAAGTCTGGCTGCCCTGGGCTATTACTGTTCCGCTTGAGTTGTAAACCTTAACGTATATCGTCGTTCCGGAGCTAAGGTCCTGATCAAACGAGACTTTTACTCCCTTCACGTAGTCAGGGTTGCTGTCAAGAACCCAGTTGACGTTTGCGTTGGCAACCCCACCGGGAACTGTAATCTGCTGGGGTCCTCCCTCGCCTATGTTCTGGACGTGGAGGGTGAAGGTGGGCACGGCCAGCGCTGCACCGACTATCGCCAGCACCAGCGCGAGTGCCAGCGGAACAACACTCCTTTTAACGACCACCATGGTATAACCCCCTGGTTAGCACCTTCTTAGAGAATAAGCTGGAATAAAGTTTAAATAGTTTTCTTAAGGGATTCTGAGGGCACCGTTTTCACAATTGGGGATTCTACATGGTTTTTTGGGAATTTTACAAGATATCCACCCACATCATAGAAAACCTCTAAAGAAGACGACCTTTAAGGTAGGTGGAGCCAACGCCCTCAACGATAGCTTCTCCCAGTTGGCCGGCCCTTCCGGAGTCGAGGATTATCTCCTTGTAGTTGAACGTCCTCCCCTCGATTCCTCCTTTCTTGCCCTCGCCGTGAACCAGAACCTCGACCTTCTTCCCCACGTAGGATTGATTTATCTCGTAGGCTATTTGAAGCCTCAGGCGATGTAAGAGTCTGGAGCGCTCCTTGACGAGCCAGCCCGGCAACTGCTTCCACTTTGAGGCTATCGTGCCCGGCCTCGGCGAGTAGCGGGAGACGTTTATCTTGTCGGGCCTTATCCTCTTCACAAGCTCGACCGTGTTCTCGAAGGCTTCCCCGCTCTCCCCGGGAAAGCCAACTATGATGTCCGTGTTGAGGTTCAGTCCGGAGATTTTCCTCCTGAACTCCTTGACTATCTCCTCGAACTCCTCAACGGTGTAATTCCGCCCCATCCTCCTCAAAACCTCGTTGTCCCCGCTCTGCACGGGAAGATGTAGGAACTTGTAGACCTTCTCGCTTTGATATGCCTCAATCAGCTCGTCGAGAATCTTTATCACATGATTTGGGTTCATCATACCCACTCTAACGCGGAACACCCCCTCAATGGCCGTTATCTCGTCGAGGAGCTTAGCTAAGTTAGTCCCGATATCAAAGCCGTAGCAACCGGTGTCCTCGCTGGAGAGCTGTATCTCCTTATAGCCCCTCGCGAGAGCTTCCTTAACCCACCTGACGACAAGTTCAGGTTTGTAGCTCTTGAGGACTCCACGGGCGAAGCGCGTTGCACAGTATGTGCAGGCGTTGAGACAGCCTTCGCCTATCGGGACGACAAAAACAACCCCAGACTTCCAGAGGCGCGGGAGTTCGAGCTTATCCAGATTCCTTTCGCGCCAGCCCTCGACGCTCACCAGCTTTCCACCGCGCTCCGCAACCTCAATGGCTTCAGCTATTCTATCTATGCTCTTAACGCCCAGCATTCCGGAAACGCGGGAATCTATTACGCCGGGATTAACGTGGATGAGACAGCCTGTCGCTATTACTTTCTTACCAGAGTCGAGGAGTTCCCTGATTCTTCTGACCATCTTGTGCTCGGTCGGGTCTTTAACGGCGCAGGTGTTTACAACAACGTAGTCCGCTTTTTCCGGGCTCTCCGCCAGCTCATAGCCTGCCCTAAGCAGAATCGCCTCCATAATCTCTCCGTCTGCCCTGTTCCTCGTGCACCCGTAGCTTTCCACGTAAACTCTGGCCATCGGCACACCATCGAAAAGTGCCCTTAAAAAAGACGCGGTTCAGAAACGTGGAATGAAGAAAGGAATGAAAAGGAAGTCACTCGATGACCGAGGCGAAGGCGAACTTCCTCTTGACCGAGTTGATAACGATCTCGACCTCGTCTCCAACCTGAGTGTTCGGGACGAAGATAACGAAGCCCTTTATCTTGGCGATGCCGTCACCGCCCTTTCCAAGGCTCTCAATCCTGACTTTATATCTCTCCCCAACCTTAACGGGGGCTTCGCTTTCGTATCCACCAAATCTGTCTCCGTACATATCCAACACCAACTTTCCAACTTTAGGCCTCCTCGAAGGACTCCGAGAAGAGCCTCACTCCCCGTTCTCGGGAGAGTATTTAAAGCTTTGGGTATCCGTAAGTTTTTCAACCAGCTCAACGACCTTTGGAACGGCCCTCTCGACCTCCTCGCTCAGCTCCATGCCGAGGTCTATCTCCTTGGCAACGATGCCGATGAAGTGTACCTCAGCCCTTGCCAGCCTCTCATCGAGGGCCATTAGGAGCTTAAGGCCGTCTATTGCCCCCATGAAGTGGGCGCTCCTCATCTCAGCCTTCAGCCTCTCGAAGACTTCTCCCCCACTAAGGTGGACTATCTCCCCCGGTTTGAGCTTGTCGCTCAAGATAGCGTCGATGATGATAACTCTCTCCTCGCCGCTGTAGTGGTTGGCCAAGAGGAAGACATCGGTTCCGACCTCAAGGACGTTGTAGCCTTTCTCGGCGAGAAGTCTGCCGGCCTTGAGGCCAGCTCCATCGTCCCTCATCAGCTCGTTTCCGAGGGCGAGGATTAGGGTTCTCAAGCTCTCACCCCGATGAGTGGAACGCCTTCCTTCTCCGCGGGAAGTTTAAAGTCGTCATCCAGAGTCGCCAGGGAAAAGCCGTGCTCCATGCAGGTGGCAAGGATTAATGCATCGTTCGGGAGCATGGCGTATTTGCGGATGAGGTCTTTTGCTATATGAGAGGTCTTTTCTCCGAGTTCCACGAAGGCATATTCCTCAAGGGCCTCAAACACAAGGTCAAGCTCCCCTGGAAGTTTTTCGGGTTTTCCCTTCAAACTTCTCGGAGATACGCCGGAATAGAAGCCGAGAAGTAGGTAAACGACCTCACTGAAGACTATCGGGTTGATGAAGAGAACCACATCTGAGCCCATCAATCTCAAGAGAATCTCCTTGGCTTTGGGATTTCCCTTGAAGTGCTCAATCAGAATCGAGGTATCGAGCAAGACGCCCTTCATACATCTCCCTCTTCATTTCCTTCCACGTTTTGTCAGTCTTGAGCACCCCGAAGAGCTTTTCCATGTTCTTTCTCAGCTTCTCTTTGTTTCGCAGGTACTTGGCCATCTCCTCGACCTCTTTTTTGAAAGCCTCCTCGTAGCCATCGGGAACGACGACGTGAATGACAACCTCTCCCATCTTCCTCCCCGGTCTTAATTAGCTAAAAGGCCTTAAAAAGTTGAGAGGTCAGAGCCTCGCCACGTGCTGGAGTATGCGCATGGATTATCCCGTTATTAGGTGAACACCCTCTGCCTCTGCCGAAACCTTAAAATCATCATCTAGGGTCACCAGGGAAAAGCCATGCTCCATGCAGGTGGCAAGGATTAATGCATCGTTCGGGAGCATCGCGTACTTCTCGATGAGGCCCATCGCCTTAAAAACGGTGCTCTGCTCTACGGGAATGAATCCAAAGCCCCTGAGAACCTTAAAGACCTCCCAGATTTCTGAGGGAAGTTTATCAGGATTTCCCTTCATTGTTCTGGGAGACCTCCCAAGGTAGTAACCGAGGAGGATGTAAACAACCTCACTGAAGACAACGTCGTTTATGTAGAGCACCACATCGGCCTTTTCGAAGGACTCCAGAAGCTTCACTGCCTGCTCGTTGCCCTTAAAGTACTCGATGAGCACAGAGCTGTCAACGAGCAAGTCCTTCATAGTACTCCTCCTTGAGCTCTCTCCAGGATTTTTCGGTTTTTAGTATGCCTTTGAGCTTCTTCAGGTTTC
>NZ_JALUFF010000055.1 GCF_027052235.1 Thermococcus sp. | reverse complement strand
CGTGTGAGAATGGCAAAGGTTGCAAAGCCGGATGAACTTGTGGTCGACATGTTCGCGGGCATTGGACACCTCAGCCTGCCGATGGCAGTTCATGGAAAGGCGAGAGTCATTGCGATAGAGAAGAGCCCCTACACCTTCCGCTTCCTCGTCGAGAACATTGAGCTAAACGGAGTCCAGGATAGAATGACGGCTTACAACATCGACAACCGCGACTTTCCGGGGGAGGATATAGCCGACAGAGTCCTAATGGGCTACGTGGTCAAAACGGCCGAGTTCATACCGAAGGCTCTGAGCATAGCCAAGGACGAGGCGGTGATCCACTACCACAACACGGTTCCCGAGAGGTTAATGCCAAAGGAGCCCTTCGAGACTTTCAGGAGGATAGCGAGAGAGCACGGCTACGAGGCGGAGAAGCTCAACGAGCTGGTTATTAAGCGCTACGCTCCCGGCGTCTGGCACGTTGTCGTTGACGTTAAGGTCTTCAAAGGGTAGGTTTTTAAAGATAATAACGAATATCCTAATGGTGATTAGGCTAATGACAATTATCGAACGTCGTGAAATTGAAGCCCTGTTGAGCACTAAATGGTCCCTCTGGTACGGCAGAAGAAAAACGGGCAAAACATTCTATGCCCGAGAAAAACTGAAGTACTCTCACTATTTCATCGTCACTCACGGCAGAGACATAATAAACATTGAAACAGGTGAAACGCTATCCTTCAACGAGTTCCTCAAGGTGTTTCCACTTCTCCTTGGGAGCGGCAGGATAGTCGTTGATGAGTTCCACCGTCTTGACGAACCTTTCTTTTCCCTCATTCAGGGACTCTCGGGAAAGGGCGAATTGACACTCATAACCTCAACGAGGCACTATTTCAGACGTTTTATTGGGGCGAACAGCCCCCTCCTTGGGCTCCTTCACCCCATTGAAGTTGGCCTAGTCGACCCAAGGGATGCGCTCAAGTTCATGAACTCCTTAGGTTTTAAGGGGGGATCCCTTGTGGAACTTGCCGTCTTAGTTCAAGAACCATGGCTCGCACCATCAGTGGAGAGTCTCGGAGAGGGAATCTTTAAAGGCCTTGGATGGATTCTACAGACCTATGTGCCCAGTCTTGTAGGAGAGATATTCAACGAAGAGGAACGTGAGTTGACTCACAGGTACTCCGCTATCCTCGAGTCTGTCGCCAATGGAAAAAGAACCGCGACCGAGATAGCAAAAGAGATGTTCTCGAGGGGCCTTATACAGAAGGAGACACATGGTGCTGTGGCCCCATATTTGGACACATTAGTGGGAATGGGCCTTTTAAGGAGGGTGAGGGTCTACGGAAGAAAAAGAAAAACCTATCATTACCAGCACGTGTCACCAGTAGTAGATTTCACGTACTATCTCAACTCCAAATACGGATTCCTGGAGACAGGGCTTCCCGAGGAAACCGTAGAAAGGCTCTTCCAAGAAAGGCTTCCGAAGTATGTGGAGAGTTTTTTTGAAAGGCTACTCTCCAAACACTACGCACTCCAGCCAGTCAGGATTGAAAAACCCAATCTCGAACTAGATGTGGCACTACTGAGGAACAAAAAGCTATACCTGGTAGCTGAAGTCAAGTGGAGGGAGAAAATCCGCGAAAAAGACATCAGAAAAGCCGAAAACAAGTTTGATGAAGCAGGAGGGAGAATTAACCTTTTGATAGTTCCCGATAAGGAATCCCTGCCACGGGAACCCGAAAACGCCAAGGTCTTCGACTGGAGAGACGCCCTAGCCCTATCTTGAACCCCTGACGGCACCAAAAATATCCTGCTGGATCACATCATGCTCCTAGTCCCACCATAAAGGCATTAAATTTCCGAATAACCTCCCAATCGCTTCAATGGTTAACGAATGAACTTAACTTAACCCACCCACGTGAACGCTTCCTTTTGCGAAGGCCTTATATCCTCCGAGCCGAAAATCTTTCGAGGTGATTCTGATATGGAAGCGAAAGGCGGTTACTGGGGCAAGATTCTGAGAGTTAACCTGACCACGAAGGAGGTCAAGGTGGAGCCCCTGCCCGAGGAATTCCCGAGGAAGTACCTCGGCGGCGTCGGTTTTGGGACGAGGGTTCTCTACGACGAGGTTCCGGCCGGAGCTGACCCGCTCGGAGAAGAGAACAAGATGATCATCACTCCGGGTCTCTTCGTTGACACCGGTATAGGAACCGGCTCGAAGACGGCCTTCAACTTCAAGAGCCCGCTCACCGGCGGCTACGGCAGATCAATGGCCGGTGCAGAGCTTGGTGTCCAGCTCAAGAGGGCCGGCTACGACATGCTCATCATCGAGGGCAAGAGCGAGGAGCCCGTTCTTCTCGTCATCGAGGACGATGAAGTCAAGATCGTCCCGGCGGACGGCTACTGGGGCCTCACCACCGGAGAGGCGAGGGCTAAAGCCAAAGAGGAGTACCCCGGCTTTGCAACCGCGTTCATAGGGCCGGCAGGGGAAAAACTCAGCCTTATCTCGATAATCGAGACCGACGAGAGGCAGGCGGCGAGGGGTGGCCCAGGAGCGGTTCTTGGAAGCAAGAAGCTCAAGGGCATCCTCGTCAAGGGCTCAAAGAAGGTCCCGATAGCCAACCCGGAGAAGCTCCGCGAGCTCATCAAGGAGTGGGCCCTTGTCTTCAAGGATCACCCGGCAACCAAGGCTGACATGGAATACGGAAGCGGTGAGTTCCTCGACTGGATGAACCGCGAGCGCGGTACCTTCCCGGTCAGGAACTGGCAGATGGGCTTCTTCAAGAAGGCCTACGAGAAGGCCAAAGAAGAGGGAAGGGAGCACATTGGAATAGACCCGTACTTCTGGGCGCCCAAGTACCGCGCCGGCAGGAGGCCGTGCC
>NZ_JALUFF010000054.1 GCF_027052235.1 Thermococcus sp. | reverse complement strand
GCTCATCGAGAAAGGAATCTCTCCGGAAGAGTTCGCCGAGGAAATCCCACTCGAGAGCCTGATTAAGCTAGACCTCGAGCCAAAGAAAGAGGACGATCTCTGGCATCTCAAGGTCATCTACGTCGACAACTTCGGCAACGTCATACTGAACCTCGAGAACTACGAAAAACCAAAAGCAGTTGAGCTTCCAGATTTCGGCCTCAGAATTCCCTACCGCGAGACCTACGGCCAGGTTACGCCCGGAGAGCTTTTGGCTTTGCCAGGGAGCCACGACTACCTCGAGATAGCCATCAATCGGGGGAGTGCCGCTGAAAAGCTCGCCCTCAGGGTCGGGGACGAGGTGAGGGTGAGGCTCGTTAAGTGAAGCCGAAATTTTAGCTTGGAATTCGGAGGCAAGCCAGGTTGGGAAGGTTTATCAACTTAAAACCCCCAGATTGGGATGGTGAGACGATGGGTGAGATAACCGTGAAAGTCTCCGTTCCCGATGGGATGGAGGAGCTGTTTAAAAAGGAGCTGGAAGCCCTGACGGCGGGCCTTTTGAAGCTGAAGAAAAAGCCCTCCGTTACCCTGGATGACGTCTTTGGAATTATGCCCTCGGAGAAGTCCTCAAAAGAGATGAGGTTGGAGCTGTATGAGGAGCTATTTGGTTGATTCTTCCGTAATCCTTGAGGCCCTCAAGGGAAATCCCAGGGCGAGGGAAGTGCTGAACGACCTTGGGAACAGCCCAAAGTTCATAAACTCCATGGTATTCAGCGAGATGCTCTTCATATTCCTGAAGAACATCACCGGGAAAAGCTACCGCACGTTACGGGGCAACAGAGAGGAAATTCTTAAGCATCGGAAAGAGAGTTCCAAGCTCCACACTTTCCTGCGCGAGAACTTCTCAGAGCTCCCTCTAACGGAGGAGGTAAGCGACCTTGCTTTTGAAATGATGATGAAACATGCTCTCCTCCCCAACGACGCAATAATCCTCGCCACGGCGAAATTCTATAGGATAACCTTGGTGACGCTTGATTCCGACTTCGTAGATGCCGTCAAATTCGAAGGAATACCCTTGGTTGGAGGTGAAACACATGATTAAAAGAGGTCTCTTCGTCGGCCGCTTTCAGCCTGTCCACAACGGCCACATTAAGGCCCTTGAATTTGTTTTCTCCCAGGTAGATGAGGTTATAATCGGGATTGGAAGCGCCCAGGCCAGCCATACGCTCAAGAACCCCTTCACGACGAGCGAGAGGATGGAGATGCTGATCCGGGCCCTGAACGAGGCGGGCCTCGCCGACAAGCGGTACTACCTCATCCCGCTCCCGGACATCAACTTCAACGCGATCTGGGCGACCTACGTGGTGAGCATGGTGCCCCGCTTCGACGTTGTCTTCACTGGAAACTCGCTCGTCGCCCAGCTATTCCGCGAGAAGGGCTACGAAGTTATCGTTCAGCCAATGTTCCGTAAGGACATCCTCTCGGCAACGGAAATCAGGAGGCGCATGGTGGAGGGCGAGCCCTGGGAGGAGCTTGTGCCCAAGAGCGTGGCCGAGTTTATAAAGGAAATCCACGGCGTCGAGAGGATTCAGATGCTTGCGACTAACCTCGAGAAGAACGAGAAGGAGCTTCAGGCGCCAATAAGGATTCCGGAGTTTTGATATCTTTTCTCTCATCTGCTCATCCCTGACCGGAAACCCTTTAGGTTTGAGCAGACAAACAACCATCATGCCCGATGAGGAACTGGCCAGGGAAGTCCAGGAGCTCAAAAAGGCCCTCGAAGTAATGAAGACGAGCTTTGAGATAGTTTCTCAGATGGCCAGGGCATACCTCAGGCTCCTCAACGTTTACGCCGAGTACGGCGGGCTGGGTATAGACGTTGTTATCCCGGAGATAAAGCACGACCCGATAGCGAGGGAGATAGTAAAGATACTCTTCGACCTCAGAAGGGCCAACGTGAGCCAGATAACGCGCGAGCTGAGGGGCAGGCGGGGTAAGGGCTCCCGCAACACCGTGCGGGCAAAGCTGGAGGAGCTTGAGAGGCTGGGCATCGTCAGGGAAGTTCCGGCAAAGAGGGGTAAAACCTACACCCTCTCCAGGGACGTGGTCAAAAGGTGGTTAGAGCTGATCGGAATGCCGATTAGGTTTGAGCAGACTAACGATTATTGAGGTGGTTGATATGGTGGAGGAAACCGAAAAGAAGGCCCCGGCCCAGCTGGAGAAGCTCCTTGAGGAGCTTGTCGAGGAGATAAGGAACGCCAGGAGCGAGGAGGAGGTTGAGCTCCTTGAGAAGAAAGTCGATATGGTGGAGGACCTCATAGAGGCCTACTACGGCGACAGGGACATCGAACAGGCGGCGAAGCTCATGGACAAGATAGGGCCAATGATAGAGGACATCCTTGAGCCACTTAAAGATCTCCTGAGCGAGCTCTACAGCCCGGAGAAGATGCAGGCCATGGGCAAGAGCGTGGCCGAGTTCTACAAGAACCTCGTCGAGGCCGGAATGGACAAGGAAACAGCGACCGAGCTGACCAAGGAGTACATGCAGAGCATCAACGCTCCAAAAGTCCTCCTTGAGACACTAACGGAACTAATGAAGGGCAGAGCTCCTCACCCCCCGGCCCCTCCAATGTCCCCCGAAACACCGAAGCCGCTCAGAAAGTTTGACCATGGGGGGGAGCGGGAGGAGTGATCCTCCGTTCCGTCTTTCGTCTCCTTTTTCACCTTCCGAGGATAGCCTTTCAGGTGGCCGGCATATTCCGGGCCATAAACCGGGGCAAGCGGGCCTTTCGGAAGGGCCTTAGGGACGGGGGCCTTCCGGAAGAGCTCGTCAAGGAGCTGGTGAAGGAATTCAATCCCCTGAAGAATTTTAACCTTAAAGAGTTGAAAGGTATAACCCGAAAGCGTTGGATGGAGTAGATT
>NZ_JALUFF010000053.1 GCF_027052235.1 Thermococcus sp. | reverse complement strand
CTCGACGGGTGCATCAACACTCCCGTCCTCGTGGTAGATCATGTAAATCTGAATGGTCTTCCCGGGGAGGATGTGAACGCCCCTGGTATCGAGGATCGAGGAGAGCTTTTCAAGCCACTCCTTTGGAAAATCTTCTCCAACCTTCGTAACCAGTCCGACCTTCGCCCCGGCTAAAGCGGCCGAAGTGGCAACGGCCGCCGCTGCACCACCCGGGAGTATCTTCTCCCTCTCGCCGGGGATTATGATGTGGTCGATTGAAACGTGGCCGAGGACGGTTAAATCGAGGGTCATGACCATCACCATGTCCGTTTTCATGGAGTATTCTCAATCCTTTAAGCCGTTTCCGGTCGTGGTAATTCCTTTCTACCCTCTCGTTCAGATGTCCATCGAAAAGGTTAAAAGTTTCCCCGTGAAGGAATTTCAGGTTTATCAAAAAAGGAGCGTGATGGAAATGGAGCAGGTTTTCCAGAACGAGACAGTTAAGGCGATTCTCGATAAGTACAGGCGCATCTGGGCTATAAACCACGCCCAGAGCGTCCTTGGCTGGGATATGGAAGTCAACATGCCCAAAGAGGGCATCCTCGAGCGCTCTGTGACACAGGGCGAGTTAAGCGTTCTCAGCCAGGAGTTCCTCCTCAAGCCAGACTTTATCGAGCTTGTGGAGAAGGCCAAGGGTATAGAAGACCTCAACGAGTACGAGAGGGGCGTGGTTAGAGTCCTTAACAGGGAGATAAAGATAAGCAAGTCCTTTCCGCCGGAGTTTCTGAGGGAGGTCAGCGAGGTAACGAGCCAGGCCACTAAAGCCTGGGAGGGGGCAAAGAAGAGCAACGACTACTCAAAGTTCGAGCCGTGGCTCGACAGGATTATAGACTTAGCGAAGCGCGCCGCCGACTACCTCGGCTACGAAGACGAGCCTTATGATGCCCTTCTCGACATGTTCGAAGAGGGCACCACGACAAAGGACGTAACGAGGATGTTCGACAAGCTCGAGAAGGAACTCAAGCCCCTCGTTGAGAAGATAATGGAGGAGGGCAAGGTTCCGAAGGAGCACCCTCTCGAGAAGGAGAAGTACGAGAGGGAGCAGATGGAGCGCGTTAACCTCTGGATCCTCCAGAAGTTAGGCTTCCCGCTCGGCGTTCGCTCCCGCCTGGACGTCTCGGCCCACCCGTTCACCACCGAGTTCGGCATTCGCGATGTCAGGATAACGACCCGCTATGAAGGCTACGACTTCAGGAGGACCATTCTCAGCACGGTCCACGAGTTCGGGCATGCCCTCTACGAACTCCAGCAGGATGAAAGGTTCATGTTCAGCCCTATCGCAGGTGGCGTAAGCCTCGGAATCCACGAGAGCCAGAGCAGATTTTGGGAGAACATCATTGGCAGATCAAGGGAGTTCGCCGGGCTTATCCACCCCGTCCTGAAGGAGAACCTACCGTTCATGGGCAACTACACACCTGAAGACGTCTACCTCTACTTCAACATGGTCCGCCCGGACTTCATAAGAACCGAGGCGGATGTAGTGACCTATAACTTCCACATACTCCTCCGCTTCAAGCTCGAGAGGATGATGCTCAACGAGGGCGTTAAGGCCAAGGACTTACCCGAGCTTTGGAACGACGAGATGGAGAACCTCCTTGGCATAAGGCCGAAGACCTACGCGGAGGGAATCCTCCAAGACATCCACTGGGCGCACGGAACGATAGGCTACTTCCCGACCTACAGCATTGGAACGCTCCTCGCGGCCCAGTACTACTACCACATCAGGCGCGACATCCCTGACTTTGAGGAGAAGATAGCCAAAGCGGAGTTCGAGCCGATAAAGGCCTGGCTGAGGGAGAAGATCCACCGCTGGGGAAGCATCTACCCGCCGAAGGAACTCCTGAAGAAGGCCATCGGCGAGGAGCTGAACCCGGACTACTTCATCCGCTGGGTGAAGGAGAGGTATCTGTGATCCCCTTTTCAACTTTTCAGGAGGGTCTTCTTTGAGTTGAATGGATAATGCTTAAATATGATGCATGCATTCAGTGTATTGGTGATGTGGATGGTCAAAACCATCACGATATCTGACGACGTTTACAAAGAGTTACTCCGCATTAAGGGGGATAAATCCTTCAGCGAGCTTTTTAGGGAGCTGTTAAGGGAGAAAAAGGGCAACGCCGATGTTCTACTACACATTGCTGGAATCCTGAGCGAGGATGAGTATGAGGAGGCCAAAAAGAGAATTAAAGAGCTGGAGGAGGCGTTTGACGAATGGGGACAGTCCTTGATACGAACGTGATAATCGAAATTGCAAGGGGCAATAAAGATGTGCTCAACGCCGTGTTAGAATTTGACAAAACCTTCTACGTGACTTCCATAACGCGCTTTGAACTTCTGGTTGGTCTTCCCAAAAGAGATGAGCTGATATGGCTTGACTCTCTCATTGAGCTTCCCTTTGAGAAAAAATCTGCTGAGATGGCCGCGTACCTCCACAAAAAGCTGAGGGAAAAAGGAACCCCAATGGGGTTGAGAGACCTCTTCATCGGTGCCGTTTGTCTTGCCAACGACCTGCCTTTGATAACACTCGATAGTGATTTTGAAGCCTTGAGAGATTTTGGTCTCACCGTGAGGCTGATCAGATGAGCGATTCCCCAACCCACCCAACAGGCTCGACCTCTATCGCCGCAACGCCGTACTTCCTCTCCTTCTCCTCGCTGTAGAATCTCCGGTAGACCTTAACTCCCTCCTCGATGTCCTCAACTCCCGGCAGGACGTTCTCCAGGCCCTCTTTCTCGAGCATCTCCCTGAAGGAGGAATAAACCCTGACGTCCTTCACAACGACCATCAGCTTGTTCTCGAAGATTATGGTGTCTCCGGGTCTTATCTCCTGCCTCTTCTCGTCGTATAAGCGGCCTTCAATCTTCTTTCTGCCCTCGGCTATCGCCCTGAGGTACTCCTCCTGCAGACCCATCCTCCACGTCGCCATGCCATCACCCCTGAATTCAGACGAGGTAGCGCACTATGCTCGGGCTTATCCTTATGAGCTTTGCG
>NZ_JALUFF010000052.1:31989-34618 GCF_027052235.1 Thermococcus sp. | reverse complement strand
CTTCTCCATTCCTTCCACCTCAGCTGAACCTCGCTATCTCCTCGCCGCTCGGGCTCAGAACCCTGAGGACAACCTTCCCGCCGAGCCTCTCCGAGAGGTCGGAGACCATCTTCCTGTAAGCGCTCTCGGCATCGCCTATCTCGTCGGCACTGTTGAACGAACTCATAGCGCTTACCGTGTAGGGGTTGCTGCCGTCGATGAATATGTCCCAAGGCCCGCTCCCGGCGAGGGAAACCGCGTAGTCGAGCACCTTCTGGGCGTCGTCCTTTCCAACACCGGCATACCAGACGGTTATCCCGTTCGACTCGATGTAGGCGTATTTGCTCTCCGCGGAGAAAACCTCCTTTTCATCTCCGTTAAGGAGCTTCAGCGTGAGTTCTGCACCGTTGAAAACATCCTGGGACATCTTGGAGGCCATTATTTTGACGTAGAAGGCAGTCTTTCCATCTATGTCGCCGGAGCTCTTGTAAGGGGTCGTTACCTTGACCGTGTAGGCATTTCCGCTCTTGGAGACGTAGACGTCGGTTTTCCCGTTTATCTGGAAGCTGTCGCGGACGAAGTTAAGCAAAGACTTTGCCTGGGAGAGGGTGACGTCCCCGGAGTAGTGCACGGTTATATCGTTTACTGTAAGGGTCTTCTCGGTACTCACGTTTGTGTTAGGGCTTTCACAGCCCGCCGCGATGACCAGCAGGGCCACCGCGAGCAGGGCAAAGACCAACTTTCTCATACCCATTCCTCCTTTCTTCGCGTGAAAAAACGAAATCACTTCTTTTCAAGCCTGTAGATGCCGACGCTGACCTCGTAGGAATCAACGTTGAGCGGGGCCTTGTAGTCAACCCTGACCCGGAAGGGCTTGCTTGAGCCGTATATCATGCTGTCCGTTTCAGATTCGGTCAGGACGTTGTCCTTCTCGTCGAGTATCGTTATCTTCTCCACAGTTCCTTCACTGCTCGCCTTGATGTAGTATTTCCCCGGCTCAAGGACGTGCGATAGGTAGAAGACGTCCCCGCTTACGGTTTCCGTTTTGACCTCGACCGGAACCTTGGTGTAAGCATTGAGGTAGTAGTACTGCATTCCGAAGATGCCGGCAACCCCTATGAAGAGGAGCAGGAAGAAGCCAACGACAAGCTTTTTGATGAGTCCCATTTTCTCACCTCCCTTCTTGTTGATTCAAACATCAGCCCCTCCTCCAGAGCAGGAGTAGAGCCAGTAAAGTCAGGGCAACAATAAATCCCGGCCCGCAGGTGAAGTTTATTGACCTGCTGGCAGTGCTGGAGGGGCTCCCGCCCGTATTTTCACCGAAACTTCCCCTATTCGAATGAACTGCACTGGAACTCTGAGACGGTGAGTGTGTAGCACTTGGAGAAGGTTCGGAGGTCGTTGAGGTATGCGGGGCGCTGGAGCTCCGGGTTGTCGAAGGGCTCGTCTGGTTGCAGGCTTCCTTGACATGGAAGTACTCGCTCGGATGATCGTGAACCCAGACTCTGGGCTCCCCAATCCTGTACCACTCCCAGGTAGGGAGGTCGTCGAACTCGAAGGCCTCTTTAAAGCTACCCCTCGAGTAGAAGGACACCTTCACGAACTTTACATCCCCCCTTCCCAGCTCCACGAAGTTCGGAACCCACGCCTTTAGCTCCCCGCCCTTCTCGACGTGGTGGACGTCGCAGCCCGCGAACTCCATGTTCGGGCCGAGCTTCAGGAGCCTGTCAGGGGAGAGGAAGATAACGAAACCTTCTCCCGAGCGGGCTATATAGTGGCCGTAGGGCTGGACGTTGTAGTAGACCTTGATGATATCGCCCGAGGGCGAGGTCTTGACGAGAGGGTCGAAGAAGACGTAGTTTCCATCGCCAGCGAGGGCAAAACTTGAGGGGGACTGCCCGTGGTATAGGCTCGTGTTCCAGAAGCCGCTCCAGAGTACATTTCCCTTTTTATCGAGCTTCAGCCAGATCGAGGCGCCGCCGTCGTACTTTCCCCCAAGGCCGTTAGTGTAGAGCCATCCGTCTGGAACGCTGTAGAGCATCGGCCTCCCGCCTGAGAGGGTGTTGAAACCGCCCATTCTCCACAGTTCACCCCCGTCAATGGCCTGCCTGTATTCCTCGACCCACCTCAGGCTACCCGTTTCTGGGTCTATTCCTATGAATCCGAGGTCGGGGCCACCGAAGCGGGAGGAGAAGGCCACTACCACCTCGTTCCCATCGAAACCCACGGCGTTTACGTACTCGTCGTAGTTCTCCCTGCCGTAGATGTGAACCCACTTAAGGTTCCCCGAGGGGTCGAACTTTATCGCCCCAACGTCAAGGGCGGAGGCTATGCCGTCGCGGTCGTAGGGGTCGTCCGGGTTCCTGTGGTGCATGTGGGCGTAGAGAGGTGCAATTACGATGACTCCGTCGCCCGTTGGCTGAAGCCTAATGCCCCTGTAGCCGCCGTTTGAGGGCTTGAAGGCCCTCCCCCAGAGGGCTTTTCCAGAGGAGTCGAATTTCACGAGGGTGAAGAGGGGATCCCCCGGCATCCAGTCGCTTGGGGCCGAGACGTTGACGACGCCGTTCGTCATCAAAACGACGTAGACGCCATCTTCCCCAACTGCGATGTCCTGTACGACCTGAAACTGTCCGTAGGGGAGGTTCAGGGG
>NZ_JALUFF010000052.1:0-31979 GCF_027052235.1 Thermococcus sp. | reverse complement strand
ATCGGGTTGTAAACACTATCGAACATCGTTTTCTCACGCTGGACGTCGTAGACTACCTCCCATGCGCTGGAGGAGCTTGCAAGGGGCAGAAAAAGGGCCAGAACAAGGAAAAAGACGACGAAGATGCTAAGTTTTTTCATTTTTCGCATCTCCTCATGATTTCCCCATTTCAACAACGCTTATTTCCTTCGCGAACTCCTCCGGCGAGAGCTCCCCGGAGAGGGCTTTAAGGAGAGAATCGCTGGAAACGGAAACGCTTACGTTCCTCTCGCCGAGGTAGACTATCTCCACGCTCTTCACCCAGGGGGCATCCTCAAGGATTGCAAGGCTCATCTTGGCGTAGTCCCTCCAGAAGGAGTCCTCTCCGGCCAAGTATTCAAGGGAAACGCTGGCAGTGTCGTTGGTTACGGTCACGTTGTGGACGAGGACGTCGAAGAGGCCAAGGTCGGTCTCTATCCTGAACTCTGGCCTTCTTATGTCCTCGAAGGTAGCGTTGTTGAGGTTGCCGTTTTTGACCGTCAGCGCGATTATTGGCTCGTCCCCGAAGTAGGCCTCAACGCGAACGTTCTCAGAGCCGTTCTGGTAGGCCTTCTCGGCCAAATCGTATGCGAGACCGAGGATTCCGTCGTCGACGGCAGGTGCGTTGAACCTGATTACCGTGAGATTGCCGGAGCTCACGACGGTCACGTTCTCGGGGGCGGTTCCAGCGCTTGGGGTTTCGGTTACGCCCGGAGAGGTCTCCGTTCCCGTCTCCGTCGCCGTTGACGTTTTCCCAAGGTTATTCGTCACGTTCTTGGCTGTGTCTATGACCTGCTCCGGATTGAGGTTGTCGGGGATGTGGAAGTCCCCGTTGAAGTAGAGGTAGCCCGCTATGAGCAGGAGAAGCAGGAGGACAAGCTTCCCCTTCATATTATCCCCTCCTCGTAGAGCTTGTTGATGTAGAACCTTATCCTGGCCTCCTGATCCTTGAAGTCGCCTTTGGAGTTCCTGTTCATCATGTTGACGCGGTGCATCCCGGTGGTTGTGTCGCTCATCTCCTCAACGGTGTTCCTGATGATGTCCTTGTACTTCAGCCCGGCCTTCTTGTAGCGGACGGCTATCTCAGCTGTCTTCTCAAACTCCCACCTGTAATCTTGAGCCAGCGTCTTCTTTATCGCCGTCCCCATCGAGTTGATGACGGCCTCTATCGGCTTCGTCTCGATGTTAGTTGGAACGGCGTTCTTGTACGGCGAGAGGGCTTTTTCGCGGTTCTCAATGTCGGACATGCCGTTGTAGAGCGACGCACTTTTTTCGTCCACGTGCAGGTCTTTGGCGGTCTTCTTCACCATTTCATCGTCCGAGAAGACGTTGATGTCCTTGTCGGCCTTGAAATAGTCCTTGAAGAGGCCTAAAGGTTTGGGGAGGTAGTTCGCAACCTGGTCGATGAAGGTATCGAGGGCCTTGTTTCCGTAGTACTTGGCCTTCCAGCCGAGGGCGGAGCTATCGCCGGTGTAATCGGGGCCGGAGCTGACGACCTTGATGACATCCCCCTTTGGAGTCTTGATGACAACGAAGCCACCCCAGTTATCGCCAAGTCCTTTAAGCTTCTCTCTTGTGTCCCCCATCCTTTTAACTGCATCTGGACTCAAGCCCGGAGCCCCAGAGGAAGTTTCGGAGTTCTCCGACCCCCCCTGGTTTCCAGGGGCGGTTGTTGAGGAGTTCACCGGAAACCTCACCGTGCTGTTGGGGATTCTGCTGAGGTAGAGGTTCATGAGGACCGGTGCCGGCCCCTCAAGGTCGCAGGCGGTGGTTCCCTTGAGGTACTCAACCTCACCGTAAACGTAGTAGTGTTCCCCAACGAGGGCCGCGTAGGTGTGCTTGACCGACGTGAAGCCGTGGCCGTCGAAGTATCTCTTTGTGTAAACGAACTTGAGGTCGGCGTAGTTCTGCCCCCCGTGGAACTCGTAGTGGTAGGTTATCGTTCCCTCCTTCTCACCGCTCCAGAAGCCTATCAAGTCCTCGACCCTGTCTGTGGAGTTCCTCCCCCGCTCGACGAACCCTCTGAACTGCTCGACCGCCTCGTTGTCCGTGTAGTAGGTGACCATTATCCTGATGTAGTTGTTCACGCTATCGTTCCTGTGGGGACAGATGAAGTCCTGGTAGAAGTTGACGTAGTTCGAGCCCTCCCATCCGCCCCCTCCGTTGCTGTAGGAGAGGATTAAGCCGAGTGAGTTTGCCTCCTCTTTGGTTACGTAGGGCAACCTCTCGGGAAACTGGGAAGCGGAAACCGGAAGGGTCAGGAGAAGTATAAAGCCCAGAGCAAGGGCAATTGCCTTAAACATCGCTTTCACCTCCGAACGAGCCTCCAGAGCCACCTCACGAGCAAGAAGAACACCACCACTGCCCCGAGGAGCAGGAGAAAACCCAGTAACGGGCCCATTACATGAAAACCCGTAAGGGGTTCGGAGTGCATGCGCTCACATCCGGGCAAAACCATCTCGCGGAAAAGAAAAGCGGGACAGGTTTCGCGTTTTCTTTTTAACAAATTACGCATCTCTGGGTAATAAGCCTTTCGGAAAATAAAATTCGAGAAGGGATTTGTAAAACAAATTTCCTTCAAGACCGAAGATGTTTCGCCAGCTCGGCCAGTTTCCTCGCCCTTTCCAGAGAAACTTCGTTTTCAACCTTCCCTTTCCGCTTAATCCACGTACCAACGATGAAGCCGTCAGCGTATTTCCACAGCTCCGGAAGATTACCGTAGGTCGTTCCTGAGCCGACCAAAACCGGAACGGGAGAGATTCTCTTCGCTAAGGCGAGCCTCTCGATGTCAACCGGCTTTCCAGTTGCCTTTCCGCTCACTATTACAGCATCGGCCAGACCCCTCTCAACGGTGTCCCTCAGGGAATCCTCGAAGTCTCCGAAATGGACGGCGTGCTTGACGTGAACGTCGGCAAAGACCTGGATTTTGCTCGGGAGAAGCTTCCTCAGCTTTGCAAGCTCGTGGGCTATGCCCTCTATTATCCCTTGATCTGTGTAGGCGACGCCGCTCAGCACGTTCACCCTTATGAAGTCCGCCTTTACCGCGTAGGCTATTGAGTAGGCGGCGATGCCGTCATTGCGAAGGACGTTTATACCGAGTGGAAGGCTGATTTCGTCGCGGATTTCCTTCGCAACAGCGGTGAATGCCGCAACTGTCGTTTTGTCAACGTACTTCGGGAAGGGCACATCGCCGAAGTTCTCGACCATTATCGCGTCGAAGCCCGCTTTCTCAATCGTTTTCGCGTCCCTGAGGGCGGACTCGATGAGGGCATCAAAGTTGCCGTCGTAGAGGTATGAACCGGGAAGGGGCCTTAGGTGAACCATTCCGATAAGGGGCTTTCTGCCAAAGTCCATAACAACACCCCCTCCAGATTTTCCCGAAGGTTAATGAGGTTTGCGGAGGAAAGCCTGATATACCACCTCGATCAAAGTTATCCCGGTGATGGAAATGGGGAAGGAAGAAAACCCCAAGCTCCCGAAGTCGGTTCTAAGGCATCTGGAACCCGACGAGAAGGTTCTCTTCTCGATAAGGAAGAAGATAAGCATGGAGAAGCCCAAATGGCTTCTGGTCACGGACAGGAGGATAATCTACCTCGACGAGAAGATACTCGGGAGGTACGACCTTAAGGCAGTTCCATACCAGAAGCTGGAGCAGGTCACGGTAAAGCTGGGCATAATGAGCTCGGAGTTCGTCATAGAGGGCGAGGAGAACGTAACGCTCAAGCTCGGCTGGATGAACAAGGAGGAGGCAAGGAAGGCAATAAACGCGATTAAAGACGCCTTAAACGCGATAGCCGTCGAGCCGGTCTCGATAGAGGTAAACAAGGGGCTGACGAGCGAGACGTGGGTTCTGAAGAAGCCGAAGGAGTTCATAACGAGAACCATGCCTGCTTATCATACCCAGCCCGTTGCCGGAGAGAAGGAAGACCCGCTTGAGAAGCTCAAGAAGCTGAAGGAGCTCTACGACATGGGTGTCATAAGCCAAGAGGAGTACGAGGAGAAGAGGAAGAAGTTGCTTGAGGAAATTTGAACTATGGATAGTGGAAAACCTTAAGAGATTTCACCCGAAGGTGTGAGCGATAAACATGAGGGCCGGCCTAGCTTCGATAGCCGTGCTTGTCCTTGCGTTTCTCATCCTTACCTCTTCCCTTGGCCAGCCGGGCCTGGGGCCCCAGAGGAGGCCGGTAAAGACCGGAAAAGGGCCCGAGCTACCACTGCTCACCGAGAACCTCACGCTCACCATCTACAACGCGACCCACGTCTCCTACCTGCGGGTCGAGGTCTTCGGGAGCTACGCGGATGGGCACTGGATACCGGTCGCTGCAAACTACTCAAAGAGACCCCCTATGAGCGAGCCCTCGCTTCCACACCACACCGAGCTCGACAGGATTAGGGTTAAGGCCGGCTTCGTGATAAACGGCACGCTCCCCCTGCCCCTCAACACGGCCAACGTTAGCGTTAGAACCCTCTGGGACAGGAACGGGGGAACGTTCAGAACCGCCGGTGGAACGTCCAACTACACATTCACCGCCGTGAGCTACTCCTATGACCTCCCGGTGCTCCTCAACCTGACCCCCGGGAAGCTTGGGGAATACCTCGCCATACCGCCCGACCTTAGGGATGCCGTTCTACCGATTGCGATGACCTTCAACAACACCGGCCTTGGAAAGTACCTCGAACTGATTAACCTGCAGTACTACCTCCTCTACTCGAAGAAGTACTCGGAAAACGTTACCTTTCCGGAAGGCGTTGACAGGGTCGCCTACTTCCTTGAGAACTCAAGCTATGGAACCTCCTACGACTTCGCCTCGGCCTTAGTCCTCTTAGCCCGGGCAATAGGGATTCCCGCGAGGCTCGTCAGGGGCTACAAGATACTCCCCAACCCGGAAAGGCAGGTCATCAACGCGAGCAGGTTTTACTACTGGGTCGAGGTCTACTTCAACGGGACCGGCTGGCTGACCGTCGATCCGCTCGTCCCCTACCCCCATCCCGGGCAGTACGTCCCGCTCTCGGCTGTTCCCGAGAGGAAAGTCATAAACGGAACCGAAGCCAAGTTCCTGCTCCTCGACGTGAAGAGGGAAGCGAACCTCAGCGACCTGGGGGTTATGAGCCCCCTCAACGTCTCGATGGAGGTTTCAAACTTCTCCGTTATGGTAACCGTCAAGGAGAAGCCAAGAGGAGGACTTTACCCGATAGCCCTGACGGACAGAGAAGGAAGGGCCCTCTACTCACTGGTCTGGTTCAACGCGTCGAGCGACGTCGAGCCACCGGGGGTTCTCAGGGCAGTCTCTGGAGGTAGTTCCTCCCGCTATTCCCTCATCCTCTCAGGGGGAGACAACCTCTCGGTGGAAACCAGCAACTGGACAAAAACGCTGAGCGTCGTCTCGGAAGAAGGAAAGGTAAGGCTGTGGTTTGTCATCACACCACCTGAAGGAGCCCGGCTAGGCCTGAGCTTCCAGTGGATAAGGCTAAAATCTGGTGGAAGAGAGGAGACGGTTTACCTCCCGGTTTACGTTTCCGACGTTTCCATAGTGAGCGCCAGCTCGCCATTACATGCTATCGTCGGGGAGCCCTTCAACGTCACCGGAAGGGTTAGGGCTGGCGGAAGCGGTGAAAAGCCCAACGGGACAGTGGTGTTCTTCTCGGGCGACGATGGGTATCCGGTCATTGGAAAGGCGAGAGTCAAAAACGGGACGTTCAAGATGGTGGCCGAGTTTCCGGAGAGGGAAAGGCCCGGGCTGAAGCACCTAAATCTCTACTTCTTCCCGGACGAGATGGCCGGTCGCTACTGGCCCTTCTTCCCGGGGATGACCTTCATCCCGATGACCGTCATTCAGAAGAGCCACTTCAACGTGAGCAGGGAAGTCGTCACCAGACCCGGCGAGCTGTCCCTGACCGGGAAACTGCAGGACTCCGCAGGAAGACCGATAGGGAACGCGACCTTCGACTACTTCTGGGGCAACGTGAGTGGTAAAGGCGTAACCGACGGGGAAGGGAAGTTCACGCTCAACCTCTACGTGGGCCCCGGGGAGCACCTACTGGGGCTCGTGTACACCGGGGACGGCCTCTACAACGGCACGCACACGGAGGTTCATGTCTACGGGGTCGTGGTTAAAGCTCCGGCGGTCGTCAAGGGAACCATAGGAAAGCCAATCCCGGTCTCGGCCGAGGTTGAGGGGATGAGGAATGGGACGATAGAGCTGACCTTCGGCAACGAGTCGAGGGAGATAAGGGTAGTCAACGGCTCCTTCTCGGTGAACCTCGGCCCCTTCAGGAAGGCGGGTGAATACACAGTCTACCTCTGGGGCACGGGGTCGATAATAGGCACCATTCAGGTCGCCGTAGTTTCGCCCCTCAACCTGACCGTCGAAACGAGGGAAGTTAAGGCCGGGGAGCGGAGCAGAATAGTAATCCTCGCAAGGGACGGCCTCGGGGGCCCTGTTCCGAACATACCACTCCACATAGTGCTCCCGGGCTTCAACGGCACGGTTTACACCAACGAGGATGGAAAAGCCGAGCTGTTCCTTAACTTCACGAGGCCCGGAAAGGTAACCGTCGAGGTCACCTTTAAGGGCTCGACCTTTTATCTACCTGCCAGAACCAGAGCGACGATAGAGGTCGTGAAGGGGAGAAGTCCACTACCCTACCTTCTACCACTCCTCATCCTTCCAGTCCTGCCCCTGCTCGTGAGGAAAAGGAAGAAGATCGTTGAAGAAGAGACCGGCGGAATGCTCGTTGCCGGTGGAGTCCCGGTTGTGAGGGAGGGGGAGACCTTCGAGGTCGAGCTACTCTGCGATGGAGAGCTTCTCGTGGACGGGAAGCCCGTTGGGAGGGGAAGGAAGTTCAGGCTCAGCCTGGGGAGCGGGAGGCACAGGCTTGAGGCAAAGTGCAATAGAAGGCGCTTTTCCGTCACCGTCGAGGTCTATCCGGACTACAGGACGGCCGTTGAGAGGCTCTACGAGACCTTCCTGAGCTGGGCCTCAAAGCTGATAAACGTTGAGAGCCTAACACCGAGGGAGATAGAGGTGGCCCTCTCAAGGGTAATCCCGCAGCCGGAGGCACTGAGGGCGATAAGGGAGTCGGTGGAGATGGCCCTCTATGGAAAAAGGGAGCCGAGCAGAGAGTCCTTCCTGAGGTTTTACAGGGCCGTTGAAAGGGTGGTGGGCCAATGAAGTGGGAGTTGCTCGAATACGCGGGCGTTACCATAGCCTGGGCGGGACTCGTTTACGCGGGCCTCGCACCGGTGTGGAGCCTCGTTCCTGTGGTTGTCTTCCTCTCGTCGTTTCTAATCGCCGGTTTCTTCGAGGGAAGGGCCAAGTTAAGGATACGGTGGCTTGGAACTGCCTTTGCCTTCCTCCTAACCGGTAAGGCGTGGGGCGTGGGTGGTGCCGTAATAGCGGTGGGAGAACTCCTCAGGGAGGAGGGCTCCTCGGAGGAGTCCCTCCTGAAGGCCGGTCTCGGGGAGTCCCTGGAAATCTTCGGGACGGCCTTCTTCCTCCCGGTTCAGCTGGTTCCGGTGCCCATCGTGGCAGGAACGTTTCTCCTCATGGCATATGCCCTCTCCCTGCGCTGGGAGGAGCTGAGGGAAAGCATCCTCGCCTTTCCTGTCATCGGAGGGGCGCTCGGCCTTTACATAACGGCCCGCCCCTACTTTCTCAGGTATGAGCACTGGAACCTCGTGGAGTGGCTCGCACTCCTCATAGCGGTTCTCTTCTCGGCGGGAGTGGCTCTCAACGCTGTCCGCTCACCGGAGGACTACATGAGGGAGCTCCTCAGGGAAAGCGGAAGACCCCCCGGAGAGGCCGAGAAAGCGGTTGAGGAGTTCCTCGTGGAGGGAAAGAGGGGGAAGCTACTCTCCTACGTGGCCTTCTACGGCTCCAAGGTAACGTCGAGCAGGAAAGAACTTCTGGAGCTCATAAAACCACTGGCGGATTACGAACCGAGGACACCGGGTTCATTAACACCCTACTGGCTCAGGAAGCTCCTCCTCAGGAGGGAGTTCGAGCGGAGGAGGGAAATAGTGGAGGACATAATGAAGAAGCTGGAGGGTCTGTGAATGAGAACCCTCGTTGGCTACGCCCTCTGGCTGGTCTTCCTCGGCGTTGCACTCCTTTCACCCTTCACAACCGCGCTGGCGGTTCTCCCGCTGACGGTTCTTGCCATGGGAATCCTCGTAAAGCCACCAGGGGAATTCGAGGTCGAGAGAACCTTTACCCCGCAAGAGACGAGCATCGGCGGGGAGGTAATCGAGGAAATCAGGATGAAGTCTGGGGAAGGGCTCGGGGTTATCGTGCTCAGGCCCTCTCTCCCCCTTGGCCTTGAGGCAGAGAAGAAATTCTTCGTCCTCTTCAAGGGGCCGGGGGAGAGGGAGTTCACAGTAAGGAGAAGGCTCAAGGTTACTGCCCCGGGGAGGCACGAGATCCCGGGGGTCGAGGTGCTGGCCCTGAACCCATCCCTGACGCGCTCCAACTGGCTGATAGCTGGTGAAAAGGCCGAGCTAATCGCCACTCCCGGGAGGGTTCCGAGAAGGCCAAGGCTCAGGGCCAGGGAGCGCCTCAGGCCCTACTCGATAAGGGGCGCGCCAACAATAGAGTTCAGGGAGGTTAGGGAGTACAGGCCCGGCGACCCGCTCAAGGTCATCAACTGGAAGGCGACGGCGAGGTTCGGCAGAACTCTCGTCAACGAGTTCGAAAGGGAAGGCGGGAGGACGGTCATCGTTGTGCTCGACGTCAAAGCCCTTGAAAGGGGTCCCGGGGCCTTTGAGGCGACCTCCACGCTCGTTGGCTACTTTATCTCAAAGGAGTATTCCGTGGGCCTCTACTTGCTGGGCCTCGGAAGGCTCGTGCCCCCGATGACCGGCGAGAGGGCCCTCAAGGCAATCTTAGGCGAAGCCCTGAACTCCTGGAACGCCCCGATGAAGGTCGCGAACGAATCCGCGAGAGTCAGAAGCGTAATCCTGAGGTACTCCGCAAGGCCTGTCGTCATCACGAGCCTCTCGGAAGGGAACTTCAGGAGTGTTGCCGAGATAGCCGGCATGAGGGGGGTCGTCGTTAACGTGCTCCCGGAAAGCCCGCTTGAGAGGCTTGAGTCGCTGGGGCTGGCCAACATGCTCTCCGGCATCGCGAGAACGATAAACTGGGGGCGCGTCAGGCCCTCAAAGGCCATAGCGACGGTAGCCGGTGAGGTCTCATGAAGGGGAGAAAGGCCCTTGAGCTTGGCCTCGCGGTTTCCTCGGCGGTTCTCGTCGCCCTATCCTACTGGAGCGTCTCCCCAATTCTCTCGGCGGGCCTTTTCATAGCACTCCTCGGCGTTGCCCTTGCCCGCTCCATAGGGACGGCGGTTTTCCTCGCGACGGTTGCCTACACAGCTCCCTTCGCGATGGTTTTCTCGTCCCTAATACCCGCGGTTTCTCCCGGGAGCTACGCTATCATAGGCTCACTCTTCAAAAATCCCTACCTCACGAGCCCGCTCTACGGCCTAACCGTGGTCTCGATTGCGCTGGCAACGGAGTTCCTTGAGAGGGGCAGGAAGCTCGGCCTACCGGACGAGACGGCCCTTCACACGCTTCCACTCCTCGTGGTTGGCATAGCCCTGTCGGCGGTTATGATGGTTCTCGTTTACAGCGAGAACCTGAAGACAACTCCCCTCCTCCTGCCCATCCTTCTCCTCTCGCTCCCCCTCGCCCTCCGCGCTGGCGGTGGGGTGGGCGAGAAAACCCGGGTCGTGGTCAAGTGCGATGCCAGTCCGGTGATAATAGAGCTTGAAGGGGAAAAAATCGAGCTCTGGCCCAACCCGCTGGCGAGGCTTGAGGATGGGAAGTTCAGGGTGGAGGTTCTAACCGAGAAAAGGCCGAGGGCCGTCTACTGTGGGGGAAAGAAGCTCAGGAAAATTGCAGAGGGAAAAAACAAAGGAGAGATCTTCATCCTCTACGCCTGAGAAGGAAGAGGATTGGGAGGAGTAGCACCTCTCCCCGGAGGACGCTTTTCCGTGAGGACAAGAGTTCTTCCGCTAACCTTTCCGTAGAGGGTTACACAAGGACGGCCTCCACAAGAACCCTCGGGGAGATGAAAGAGCCCCTCCTCTCGGCCCTCTTTCCGGGTTTGATTGTCCTCAGTAGCTCGAAGACGTTGCCGGAGAGCATGTTGTCCCTGAAGGGCCTTGGCTCACCGTCCCTGAGGAGGTAACCCAGGGAGACGGTTAGAGAAAAGTCCCCGCTCACCGGGTTGGCCGTGTGGGCGCCGAGGGTGTCTTTGATGACCACCCCCTCGAAGTCCTCCAGATCGAGGTCTCCCGTGCCAACGACGACGTTGCTCGTCCCTATCCTCGGAACCGAGCGGAAGCTCCTGAGGGCGTTGCCCGTGCTCTCCATTCCCAGAAAGGACGCGAGGGTGTGGTCGAGGAGGAACGACCTCAAAACTCCGTTCTCAACAACGACTGTTCTCTGCCCGGGACTGCCTTCACCGTCGAAGGGGTAGCTCCCGGGAAGACCGTCGAGAGTTGAATCGTCCTCAAGGGTGAAAGCCTCTCCACCAACCTCTACCCCCGTCTCGGAGAAGCGACTTCTCCTGTGGTAAACCGTGTCCCCGAAGACGTTCTCAAGGAAGAGCCAGAGGAGGGACTCGAAAGCCTCCGGCTCAAGCACAAGCTCTCCCCTGAAGGGTTCAAGCCTCTTCGCCATACCGCTGAGCCTCGCATCTTCCCTGGCTCTGGTTATTCCCATCTCGATTTCCTCCAAAGGCTGGAGAGACCTGTAGGTCTGGTGGAAAGAGCCGGTTCCGGTTCCCTTAACGGCGTAGATGTAAACCCCCATCCCTGTCGTTCTCGTCTCAAGCTCGACGCCGTTGGAGTTGACGACGCCCTCGCTGGAGACCGCGAAGGAGATGGAACCGGAGAGGGTCTCATCATCGGCTTTCACAGAGCGCATGAGGGAAGCGACCTCAAGGGCCATAGAGTGGGCTTCCTCAAATGGCATCTCGTCTATCTTCCTGTCGTAGAGTCCCTTAACCCCCGGAACATTGGAGGGAACCGGAAAACCTTTGAAAGGGACTTCACTTACTCTGGCGAGCTTTATGGTCCTCTCAACGAACCTCTCAAGGGTTCCCCTATCGTGGGTAAGACCGGTGATGTATGAGAAGCCGAGCTTTCCTTTATAGCCCATCCTGAGGCCAACGCCCGAGTAGAACTTCCTCTGGGAGCGCTCAAGGTTCTCGCGCTCTATCCCGAAGGAACCGCTCCGCCCCTTTTCCCAGTAAATTTCCCACTCAACATCTCTCCGCTCCAGCAGTGAGATGAGCTCATCTATCATCCCTGCACCCGCGTTGACTCGGGGGAAGGCTTTAAAAGGTCTTCGACTTCCCCGAGAAGGACTCGTAGAGCTTGAGGAGCCTCCTGTAGGATTCCTCTTTTATCCCCGCCAGGCGGGCGAAGAGCCCTGCCACCTTTTCGTCTTTGCTCATCCTCTGGAGCTTCTTATAGACGTCCCTCGCTATGGACTCCGAGAGGAGGGCTATTGCGAGGGCATCCTCGATGTCCTTCGCCTTCATCAGCTCACAGCACAGCGGGAGGGCATCGAGGGGTGGCGCGTTGAAGTCAAGGGGTTCCAGTCCGGGGTAGAGCTCCTCGAAGAGCTGTCTCATCTGAACTGCGTGCTTCCTCTTCTCCTTAGCTAATCTCTCCAGCTCCTCCGAGACCGGCCCCTCGGTCTTCCCGGCGAGCCACTCGTAGGTCTCAGCTCCGCATTCCTCGTTGCATATCGCATAGCTGAGGAGCTCGTAACCGTTGAGGTTCCTGAGGAAGGTCTCCACATCTTGAATAATGTCAACCTCAATGGCCATTAACCTCACCTATTAAAAAGTAGAACTTTGACCTATATACAGGTTTCTTACGCGAACGCTCAGCGGGTTCCCCCGACGAGCGCCCTCGTGAGGATGTGTGGCCCGCCGTCGTCAACCGGGACGCTCTGCCCCTTTCCGCAGTAGCCGGGGAACTCGACCCTAACGTCCTTCCCAACGGCCTTTATCCGCCTGAGGACTTCGAGGGTCTTCCCCGAGAGAGCAACGTCCCTGACCATCTCTGCTATCTCCCCGTTCCTTATCAGGTAGTCCTCCTTGGCCCCGAAGGTGAAAGTTCCGCCGGCGGTATCAACTTGGCCACCCTTGTCGCCGACCATGTAGAGGCCGTTCTTCACTTCTTCCAGCATTTCCTCAAGGCTCCAGCTACCCCTTTCAACGTAGGTGTTCCCCATCCTCACGAGGGGCTGGTGCGCGTAGCTCTGAGCTCTGGCGTGGCCGTTCGGTTCAAGGCCGAAGTGGGCCGAGGTTTCGCGGTCGTTGAGGTACGTAACGAGAACCCCGTCCTTTATTATCTCGACGCGCTTCGCCTTAACGCCCTCGTCATCGTAGATGTAGGAGCCAAACTTGCCCCTGAGCGTTGGGTCGTCCACAACCGTAAGCCCCTCAACAGCTACCCGCTCCCCGAGCTTTCCAGCGAGAATGCTGTCCCCGTTCTTCACGAGGTCGGCCTCGACGGCGTGTCCCAAAGCCTCGTGGATGAAAACCCCCGTCAGTTCGGGGTCCATTATGACCTCGAACTCTCCAGAGGGAGGACTTCTCGCCTTCAACAGTTGCCGGGCCTTCTCCTTTACGAGGGAAGTCCAGTAAGGTAAGTCGATGCCCTCGATTAGCTCCCAGCCGAGGGTTCCCCCGAAGGTCTTCCAGTAGGTCTGCATGTCGCCGTTTCCCCTAACTGTAACGGAGAAGCGGAGGGCTATCCTCGGAACCCTCGTCCTTATCTCGCTCCCGAGGGAGTTAACGTAGATGGTCTCAACTAGGGAATCCGCGTAGCCAGCAGACCTGCTCGAAGTTCCCCCAAGTAGGCCATCAACTTCCCGCAGAAGGGCGAGCTTTTCGGAGATGTCCACGTCGGTGAAGGGTTTTTCCACCTTAATCTCGGCCTCGTCCTCAACGGGGTCGCCGAGATATATCTTCGCCTCCCCCCTGGAGAGTTTGGCTATCTTAAAAGCCGTCTCGACGGCCTTCTCGGCCCTCTTCATGTCGTTGGCACTAGAAAAGCCCCATGCCCCGTTGAAGGCCCTAACTCCTATTCCGGTCTCGCCGTTCTGGGAGAGTTCGTCCAGCTGGCCGTTCTCCATCGAGAGCCTCGTTGATGAGATCTTCATGAGCCTGATTTCGTAGTATTCAATCCCGTACCTTTCCGCGAGCCTTTCGGCGAACCTGAAGAGCTCCACCACTCCCACCGCAGGGCATAAAAGGGAAGGGCTTATATGGATTGCCATAGATGGTTGCACCACAGGGTTTAAGGGGCGGAAGATGGAGCGGAGGGACGAGATACTCAACTTCATCAGGGGAAAGCCCGGGATAACTTTCAGGGAGCTGGCGAGGGAACTCGGGCTTGGCATAGGCGACCTCCAGTACCACCTCCGGAAGCTCGAAGCCGAGGGAAAGGTGTTCTCAAAAAGGATAGGGAGAAGGCGCTACATATTCCCCGCCGGACTTGAGGAAGATGCCCAGAGGCTGATAGTTGCGATAGCCACCGAAACCCGGAGGAGAATACTCCTCCTGCTCCTTGAGCGACCGATGAGCCAGGGAGAAATCGCCGAGGCCCTGGGAGTGAGCCAGCCGACGGTGAGCTACCACATGAGGGAACTTGAAAAGCTGGGCGTAGTTGAGGGAGTGAGAAACGGAAAGAGCATTACGTACCGCCTCAAGTACGACCCGGAGATGCTCGTCAGGGTAATCAGAGAGTACAGGCCAAGCCTGTGGGAGAGGCTCGCCGACAGCCTTGTGGACATCCTCGCGGGGATGGGTGGTGGAGATGATTGACGTCCTCGTGGGCCTGCTGGTCATACTGCTCGCGCTCGCACTGGTCGCGGTTTCATACATAGCATACAGAAAGAGCCACCTGAAGGCGACCCTTTACCTGCTCCTCGCCTTCCTCCTGCTTGCGGTCAAGAAGGCAATCGAGCTGTCAACAAGAACGGGGCTTGAGAGGGAAGCCGGCCTTGTGGTGGACGCTCTGGAGGCCATCGTCCTGTTGCTCTTCTTCCTCGCCCTGTGGAGGCGATAAAAGAGTTGAACCAAAAACGCTTTATGAGGCTCACCCCCTACCAAGAGGGGTGGAAGGATGAGAAGGGTAGCGGTCCTCATAACGGCGATTCTGCTACTCCTGCCGGTAGCGACTCCAGTGCTCGCCCAGTGCCCGAGCGAGGGACACACCGTCATCATGCACGCACCGGCTGTTGCAAAGACCTCAACCGGCGAGCTCACCGGTGTCGTCACGGAGTTCGTCATAACCGTCGCCCCGGGGAGCGGTCACGTGTACATAGAGACGTGGCCACTGGCACAGGTTGACATGCAGGCCAGCGCGAGGCTCGCCGCACAGGTCGCGGGAAGGGTTCTCGGAGTTGACATGAGCAAATACGACGTCTTCATTCAGGTCAGGGCAAACACTAGCATCATAGGAGGGCCTTCAGCGGGTGGAACGATGACCGTCGGCATAATAGCGGCCCTTAAGGGGTGGAGCGTCAACCCGAAGGTCATGATGACTGGGATGATAAACCCGGACGGGACGATAGGGCCGGTCGGCGGAATTCTGGAGAAGGCATCAGCAGCCCATGAGGCGGGGGCGAAGCTCTTCCTGATTCCCGAAGGCCAGCGCGTCCAGTACGTCCAGAAGACGGAGAAGAAGGAGATAGGCGGTGTCATTGAGATAAACACCCGGACGACTCCCGTAGATGTCGTGAAGTACGCCAAGGAGCGCTGGGGACTTCAGGTGGTCGAGGTCAAGGACATCTATCAGGCGGTCTACTACTTCACCGGCCATAGGATTCCCAAGCCAGAGGCACCCCAGAACGTCAAGATAGACACATCCTTCCTGAAGGAGGACGCCGAGAAGGACTACAGGAACACCACCTCCTACTACGAGAACGTCCTCAAGGCCCTGAAGGAGAGCAACGTCGGCTACGACACTTACAGCCTCCTAATGGCCGCTCTGGAAAACGCCGGGAAGCTACTCAACCAGTCGAAGGAGGCCATAAACGAGGGGATGTACTACACGGCACTCAGCAGGGACTTCCAGGCGAGGATAATCATAAGGCACGTTGACTGGTACCTCTCGACCAACACCAAGGAGGACGTTCAGGCGCTCCTTTTCAAGGTGAGGGCCGAGATAAACTCTACCGAGGAGTTCGTCGAGAACCAGACGATACAGGGCGTGACGATGCTCCAGGCAGTTGCAGCCGCTGAGGAGAGGATTGAGGACGCGAAGAGCTCCCTTGAGCAGGCGTGGAAGTACTACTACTCCGGCCAGTACTGGGACGCCATAGGCGAGGCCGCCTACGCCTACGAGAGGGCCAAGACGGCGCTCTTCTGGACCCGGCTCGGGAAGCGCTTTGCGAAGGGAAAACCAATAAGCAGGGATGTCGTCAAGGTAACCGCCCGGGACTACATAGACGAGTCCAGCCTAATCGTCGCCTACATCGAGTCCATGTACGGCAACGTCCTCGGAAACGACCTCACGGACACGATAGAGAAGGCCCAGGAGTACTACGACGACGGCAAGTACTCAGCTGCGCTCTTCACGGCAATGCAGGCGAGGGTTCAGGGGGAGGTCTTTCTCGACACCCTTGGGATAACCAACTGGACAGTTCTAGTTGACAAGATGAACATACTGAAGGAGGACGCGAGGACGTCAATAGGAATAGCCGAGGAAAACGGGATAACCCCAATCCTCGCGATAGCCTACTACGAGTTCGCCGAGAGCTTTGAGAAGCTGGCAACGGAGAACAAAAGCCTCGACAACCTGCAGAACGCGATGACCTTCTACGCCTACGCCAAGGAAACCGCCAACCTATTCCTCAACACAAGGCCGAGCCGGCCGGAGGGGACAAAGACCGAGACGGGAACGGTGCCCCAGATAGTCATACCGACTGAAACGATGAACACCACAACGGTGGAAAAGCCGAAAGGCGGAATTGAATACGGCGTTCTCGGGATAGTTGTTCTGGTGGCGTTTTTAGCCGGACTCGGGGTGGGGAGAAGGCTCTAACCCTCTCCTTTTTAACAGCTCCACCTCCCACTGGGCCAGACTCGGGCAAATCGTGCACCCCAGCCTGTAGAAGCCCTCGTAGTAGAGGGGATGCAGTTCTATTCCCCTTAAGAGGAGGAACAGCTGAACCATCATCCCGCTCCAGAACTTAACCGGCATTACCTCCCTGAAGACCCCGAAGGGCGTTTTCCTCTCGACGACCGGTGGCTTGAGCCTCCTCCTCATGCTCTCCCCGTCCCTGTCCCCGACGACGAGGATTGGGTCTTCAAACTCGCTCGCAACGCCGTAGAGGGCCTCAACCTTTTTCCTCGTGCACCACCTGTTCGAGTGCGTCGGCATACCGTAGCGCTCTACCGGCATCGGGACGTCGACCCTTATCAGCTCCACGCCGAGCTTTTTCGCGAGCCTTTCAACGTAATCGTCGGTCAGGGGCATCTCGTATTCCATCCTGACGTAAACGGCGGTGACCTTACCAAAGACCTCTTTGGCGAGAACCAGAGCTGCCGTTGAGTCCTTTCCACCGCTCCACGGAACGATTACGTCGTGCCCCCTAAAGCGCTCAAGGAAGGCCTTACTGGCCCGGGCAAAGGCCTCCACGTAACCCCTGTTCTCGGAGATGATAAGCTCAAGGGGGACGTCTTCAACGCAGGGACACCTCCAGAGGACTTCCGTTGGAGAGCCCAGTCTTTTGCTCACCTCAGCTACCCTGTTCGGGCCGGAGAAATAGACTTCCTGATTTAATAGCTTCCTCAGGACGAGTGAGTTCTCCCCGAGCTCGACGTCGAGGATTTCCCTCATGGACTTCCTAAAGCCCTCGCCGATGGCCAGATAGATGTCGTAATCGGGGTTAATATCAATCCCGAAGGGGTTCTCCGGGTTGAGGGCGTAGGCATTTCTCCACTCGATTCCAAGCCTGAAGCGGGCCTTTATCTCCTCTATGTGGGCGTAGAGCTCGTCAACGCGCATGTTCCTGACCCTCTTGGTTCTCAGGAGTCTCGCGTAGAAGGGCTTTCCGCTCTCCCTCATAAGAGGTAGGAGCTCGTCCATAAGCCCCCTCTCCTTCTCGCCAAGGAGCAGAACGGGGACGTATGGGCCTCTGAGTATCTCCTCAAGGTTATCAATGACTTCCTCGCCCCTTCTCCCACCGCCAAGGCTCTCAACACTGAGGAAGCCACCGTAGTTCCTCTCGTTTATGTACTGGAGGGCCTTCGCGTCCTTTCTGGCCCGGGCTATCAGGGCGAACATGGAAAGGATTAAGAGGAGACCTTAAAAACCCTACCCGGCCGATGAGGAGAACTCCCTGCCCCGAGCGGTGAGGAGAACCGGCTCCCGAGGCCTAACCAGTGCCCTCAGATAGGCCGAATAGAAGGCCCTGACCCTTCTGAGGGAGGGGACGCTCACCCACTCGTCGCTCGCGTGCCAGTTGCCTCCCCTCGGCCCGTAGACGAGGGTTGGCTTCCCCAGATAGGTCGCGAAGTAATTGAAGTCCCCAACGCTCTGGCCGTAGGTTATGTTCGGTGCCTCCCCGAAGAGCCCCGAGTGAACGCGCTTGAAGAGCCTCACGAACCTGCCGTTTTCTCTCACGGTGTAGGGGAGCATCTCCGGGGTCGGGCGCGGGAACTTCTCAACCTCTAGCTCGGCCCCCAGTGAAAGCCTTTCCGCGAGGTTCTGGAGTTCCCCCTTAACCTTCTCCCAGTCCTCGCCGACAACGGTATGCCTGTCAATTACCGCGACTGCGCCATCCGGAACGCTTAGCCCGTCGGCCTCGCCGGAGAACGCGAGGGTGCAGTAGGAACCCCTGCCGAGCTTCGGGTGTCTCTTCATCCTGATTCTCTCAAGGTTGGAAACAAGACGGGCCAGCTCCTCGATGGCGTTTATACCCATCCACGGCCTCGCGGCGTGGGCCTTCTTTCCCCTTGCGCTGACCTTAACCACAAACCTGCCCCTTGCCCCCAGCATGAGCCTTTCGTTGGTCGGCTCGGCTATCAGGACTAGGTCGCTGTCCCTCAGCTTCCCGCTCTTTATGAGCTCCCACGTCCCCCTGGAGAAGCCCTCCTCGTCACTTACAGCAGTGAATATTACGTTGGGCCTCTCCTTCTTAGACAGCTCCCCCAGCTCGATGAAGACGCTCAGGAGGACGGCAAGGCCACCTTTCATGTCGGCACTCCCGAGGCCGTAAAACCTGTCACCCACAAGCTCGCCCCCCGGGTTCCTCGTCCATCCCCCTGAGATGTGGACGGTGTCCATGTGGCCGTTGAGGACGACGGTGGGGCCCTTTCCCTTCAGGTAAGAGACGATGTCGTCCCCGAAACCCTCAACGGGAACCCTCTCGACGTCGAAGCCGTTCTCCTCCAGAATAGCCGCTATGAAATCCGAGATTTTCCCCTCGTTCCCGAAGGGCGACTCTATCGAGACAAGGGCCTTCAAAAGCTCGAACTCGTCCATGAGCAACACCGGAAAAGGTAGGAATTAGGGCTTAAAGCTTTGTCCAGAATTGTGGTGGACCGGGCGGGATTTGAACCCGCGGCCTCCGCCTTGCGAGGGCGGCGCTCGTACCAGGCTGAGCTACCGGCCCGCACCCGGTATTAGTGAACCGGGGAGAGGTTTAAAAAGTTTTGGTATGAGGGACTTCATCGTTGGACAGATTTGAGTTTATTTTCAGGTGAGGACTGGGAGATTTTAGCTAGGAAATGGCAATTAACTGATGGGATTGCCTTCAGCAGCCACTTCCAGAGCGGAACCGCATCTGTGCTCTTCCCTCCGGCTTCAATTTTGCCCGAGTAGTCCCATGTTATCAGCGTTCCACTTCTCAGGTGGAAGAGCTCCATAGCCCTTGCCGCATGTGAACCGTCCTGTAAAATTCGAGAAGAGATAGAAGGCAACCTCCCTGAGCTCGCGGACGTTCCTGATGCCGTAGCGGACTATAACGTCTCTGGTGATGAGGAAGTTCTTAATAAAGTTCACCACCATAACCATACTGGAAATTTTATTCGGGATAGAAAAGGGAAAAGAAAAAACTCAGCCCTTCAGAATCTCGACTATCTGCTCGGCAACCTGAACTCCCGCCCTCATCTGGGCCTCAACGGTTGATGCACCGATGTGTGGCGTCAAAACAACGTTGTCGAACTTGGTGAGCGGGTGGTCCTTCGGCAGGGGTTCTTCCTCGTAGACGTCGAGGCCGGCTCCTGCAATCCAGCCCTCCTCAAGGGCCTTGACGAGGGCGTTGGTATCCACAACAGCCCCACGAGCGGCGTTGATGAGTATCGCCGTAGGCTTCATGAGCTTAAGCCTCTCCTCGTTTATCATGTGGTAGGTTGCGTCCACAAGGGGCACGTGGAGCGTAACGACGTCGCTCTCCCTGAGGAGGGTCTCAAGGTCGGCGAATTGCCCTCCAACTTCTTTCGCTCGCTCCTCGTTCGGATACGGGTCGTAGAGGAGAACCCTCATTCCGAAGGCGTTGGCTATCTTTGCAACCTGGTAGCCTATCCTTCCGAAGCCGACGATACCGATGGTCTTTCCTTCAAGTTCGATGCCCATGCACTGCTTCTTGGCCCAGACGCCTTCCCTCATCTTCCTGTCGGCGAAGGCTATCTTTCTGGCAACTGCAAAGAGCAGGCCAAAGGCGAGCTCCGCCACGCTCCTTGAGCTTGCCCCGGGGCTGTTGACGACTTTGATGCCCCTCTCTTTGGCCGCTTCTAAATCTATGTTGTCGAGGCCAACCCCGGCCCTCGCTATGACCTTGAGCTTCGGCGCGCTCTCGATAACCCTTCTGGTAACTTTGGGCTTGCTCCTCACTATTATCGCGTCCACGTCCTTTACAAGCTCGATCAGCCTTTCTTCGTCCGGGTATTCCTCGTAAACGACCTCAAAGCCGGCTTTTTTCAAAACCTCTATCGCCTTCTCGTGGAGTGGCGCGGCAACGAGCACCTTCATCCATCATCCCCTCCTCTTTATCGCCATCAGCATGACCTGGTCTGAAGCGTCCTCAGCGCGGTCGGCTATGTCGCCTATCTTCGTGAGAACCTGATTCCAGATGAGCTTGGCATAAGTGGTTATCGTTTCACTCTCAAAGACCTCAGCCTTCACGCGGTATTCGACGACGTCGGCCCTCTCCTCCCTGTCTTCGGTCTCCTTTGCGAGCTTGAGGGCTTCATCCACATCCCTGTTGAGGGCCTTCACGGCCTCCATTAGGACGTCGTAGGTCTCTATCGCCGAGCCAACCAGTTCGATGATTCCATCCTTGATTTCCTCCGGAACCTTTGGCTTGGCAAGTATGAGCACGTGGGCGGCGCTCTCGGCGGCGTCTGCCACCTGATCAACGAGCTCGCTCAGCCTGACGTAGTCGCCCCTGCTCGCCGGGAGGAAGGCACCTTCATAGAGCATCAGCTCTATGCTCCTCCTCAGGTTGTCGGCCTCGCTCTCCAGCTTTGAAACCTCCTCCTCAAGGGCCTTGGCCCCCTCAAGGTCGCCGTTCAGGTAAGCCTCCATAAGCTTTCTGAAGCTCTCAAGGGTCTTCCTGACGGCCTCAAGGTGGTTCTCAATTGCCTCGAAGACGTTGCTCTCCTTCCCTCCAAACAGCGCCATCTTCCACACCCCCTTGGGTATTGCCCGAACCCCTATTTAGCTTTTCCTTCGCCTTTATGAGAACCCATAGGAGCTCGTTCCTCGGGGCCTCCAAACCAATTGAGGAGGCGTATTCAACTATCTTGCCGTTTATGTAGTCAACCTCACTCTTTTTCCCGCGCATTATGTCCTGGAGAGTTGAGTTGTAGTTCTCCCGGGTTCTCTCGATGGTGTCCCAGAGGAGCTCAAGGGGGTGAACCTCGAACTCCACTCCAAGTTGCTGGGCGACGATGCATCCCTCCCGCGCGACCTCAACGGATATCCCCTCAAGTTCCGGGATTTCCCTGAGAAGGCCGTTTTTGACTTCTAAAACGGTTCCAAGACCGTTTATGACGGAGTTGACTATGGCCTTTGCCCACTTCCACCCGAGAACGTTCTCGGTAAGCTTTGTCTCCAATCCGGCGTTTCTGAAGGTCTCTGCAACTTTTTCAACGAACTTGTGCTTCCCCTTCGGATACTTCCCTATCACCGTTATTCCCCTTCCCGTCCATCTAACCTTTCCCCACTCGGTGAGCATGGCCCCGTTCGTCGTCACCCCGCCGATAACCTTGTCGGTGACCTTGAGTGCAAGCTCCTCGTTCCCGAGGCCGTTCTGTAAACTGAGTATCCAAGTGTTCTCTCCTATGCAGTGCCTGGCGCATTCAAGGGCCGTCTTTGTCGAGTAGGACTTGACGGTGAGGAGGAGCAGATCGGGCGGTTCCTCCGGGGCGTAGATCTCAGCCTTGGGGTAAACCGTGAACTCCTCAACGCCGGTTATCTTTAGTCCCCTCTCCCTCACGGCCTTTACGTGCTCTTCCCTGCCAATCAGAGTCACGTCGTGACCCGCTCTGGCGAGAAGGGCACCGAAAAGGGAACCTATCGAGCCAGCGCCGAGCACGTAAACCTTCACGCTATCACCTCAGCAGCTTCCTAAGATGGTGGAGGGAGTAAACAAGTAGCAGGCCGGAGGCTGAGAAGAATATGGTAGGTTCTATGTCGCTGATGTAAGCCAAAGGTATCCCCGTAAGGAGAGCGGAACCCATGAGAACCCCACCGCTGGAGACTCCCCTGTCGCCGGAGAGCATCGCAATCGTCGTCAGAACCCCCATAAGCCTAAACTCAAGGGGGTGAAGGGAATGGAGATCTGACCTCCTCCCCGCCGTGAACGGCGAGGGTTCCAACGAGTTAACCCCTCGCCAAGCTCGGAGAGGTTTACGGGCACTCATATCCTACTCCCGTTGCCAGTTTCGGTTCAGCCCGAGGGCACGGTCTCGTGCCCATTACCCCTACCGCAGAGCGGATTGGGGTTATTGCTTAAGGCCACTCATCAGTCTCAGACTGCCTCAATGGGCAGTCTTTCTAAGACGCCTTCCGGCGTCAAACCACTCCAAGACAGAGTGGTAACGTGAAACCCCTCGTCCCATCGGGTTGCTCTTGAGTGGCCTCTCCGAGGCCTTATTAAGTTGCAGAAACTTAAAAGGGTTTCGACGGTTTAATGGCTGTTGGGTGGTTTACTGCATCCCCTCCCTAAAGGGCGAGGCTTTCGGGAGAAAAAGTAAGCAATAACCCCGGCCAGAACGAGGTTTAGGGCCCGCTCCCACATCCTCACCCTCTGGCTTCCGAAGCTCAGTGGCATTGCAATCAGCGCCATGACGAGCCCGACCAAGGCCATGTAATCCCCCGTAAGAACCCACTCAAGGAAAGACCAGCTGGCGAGGGAGGATGAGCCGTAGAAGAGCGCCTTTCTCCTGAGCGAGAACAGGGTAAGGATGGCGTAGGGGAGGAGGTATATGACCCTATTCACCGGCATTCTCATCAGGGGGTATGCGAGGGCTATGACTCCCAACGTTAGCGGTATGAGCTCCACCCTCCTTATCCTTCCACCGGAAACCCTTTAATCGCCACCCCTAAAATCCTTTCGTATGAACCTCTCAGTTGTTCTCGTTGAGCCCGAGGGGCCGGCGAACATAGGCATGGTAGCGAGAACCATGAAGAACTTCGGCTTCTCAAGGCTAGTCTTAATCAATCCGAACCTGACGGATGAGAGCTACAGCTACGCCGTCCACGCCACCGACGTCCTCGAAAGGGCCCTCGTCCTTGAAGGCTTCGAAGAGGCCCTGGAGCTCTTTGATCTGGCCGTTGGCACCACGGGAAAGCCCGGAAGGGGCTACATTCCAGCCAGGGCCCCGGTGATGCCCTGGGAGCTGAGGGAGACGCTGAAAGGCTACTCTGGAAGCGTTGGCCTCTTCTTTGGCCGGGAGAGCATCGGGCTGAAGAACGAGGAACTGGAAAGGCTCGACTTCACAGTTACGATACCAACAAGCGAGGCTTATCCAGTTATGAACTTAGCTCAAGCCGTTGCGGTAATCCTCTACGAGCTCTCCAAGGAAAGGCCCGAGCCAGCGGTTGAGGCACTGAAACCCGCAGCAAGGGAGGAGAAGGAGCATCTGGTGAAGACATGGGCGGAACTCCTTGAGGTCATGGACTACCCCAAGGATTCCGAGCGGAGGGAGGTCTTCGTCAAGGTCTTCAGGCGTTTCGTTGGCAGGGCCGTTCTGTACGGAAGGGAAGTCCACACCCTTATTGGCCCCCTGAGGAGGGCCAGACTTAAACTGGAGGAATGCGAAGATGCTGAGCGTTGAGCGCTTTAGGGTTCTCGACAGGGATGTATGGATTGGGGTAATTTTCTCGGGGAGGATTCAGGGGATAAGCTTTGCCTTCGACAGGAAAACTCTGTTTGATAGGGTAAGAGAACGGGAGGAATTCCTCAAAAGGCGAGGTGTTGAAGTCTCTCTGGACGTGAGGCCTAGCCTTTATCCTGAAATGGTCTACCGCGTCCTCGTCGGGGAGCTTGAAAACGCCGACCTGCTGGGGGAGCTCTCCTTCGAGGGCGTTACACCCTTCGAGAGGCGCGTTTACGAGTGGCTCACGAAAAACGTTAAAAGAGGTTCCGTTATAACCTATGGTGCGCTTGCGAAGGCCCTTGGAACGTCCCCGAGGGCCATTGGGGGCGCGATGAGGAGGAACCCTTATCCGATAGTCGTGCCGTGCCACCGAGTTGTTTCGAGGGACGGCATAGGGAACTACAGCTCTGGAGTCGAGGAGAAGAGGTTCCTGCTAAAGGTCGAGGGGGTGAAGAAATGGACAGACTGAAGGCTTACATTATAGGTTTCATAATCGTGCTTCTTGCCATAGCGGCGGGTATAGTCTGGTACGGTGGATGGAGGCTTTTACTCCAGGTCATCCTCGTCCTCGGGTTCCTTGGTGTTACCCTGATGCTCGGCTTCTTCACGGCATTAACCCTCTACGCCGAGAGCTGGAAGTATGGGACTTTACTGGCGATTTTCACAGCAATAAGCGCCTACGGCCTCTATCTCAGCGCCACGTGGCAGAAGCTCAACGTCGTTGCAGGGATTATAGTCTTCTTCATTGCAGTGGTCGCCTTCGGAATCTGGTACATCAGCGAGCCTGACCTTGGCCTTGTTGACCGCTTCAAGAGCGCCGAAAGCCTCGAAAAAGCCGGGAAATACAAGCAGGCAGCGAGGAAGTACGAGAAGGCCGGAAACTACCTGAAAGCGGCTGAGATGTACCTCAAGCTCGGCTGGCTTGAGAGCGCGGCGTGGGCCTACGAGAAGGCTGGCCAGTACGAGAAGGCAGCCGAAATCTACGAGCAGCTTTACGAGAAGGAGAAGGACACCTACTACCTCAAGGAGGCCCACGAGTACTGGAAGAAGGCTGGAAACATGGAGAGGGCAGCTAAGGCTTTGGAGCGCTACGCCGAGGAAGAGCCCTGGTTCTGGGAGGACGTGGCGAAGCTCTACGAGGAGTTAGGCAACGAGGAGAAGGCGAGGGAGGCCTGGCTGAAGGCCCTTGAGTACTATCAGAAAGAAGCCGAAGAGGAAGGCGTATTCTGGGAGGACGTCGGCAACATAGCGCGCAAACTTGGAATGGAGGAGCTCGCTAGGGAGGCCTACCAGAAGTTCCTCGAATACTGCCTGAAAGAGGCTGAAGAAGACCCGATGTGGTGGAAGCACGTGGCTGAAGCCTACGAATACCTCGGCGAGAAGGAGAAGGCCGAAGAAGCTAGGAGGAAGTACGAGGAGTACAGGCGGAGGATTACAAAGGCCAATGAGGAAACGTCGAAGTCCCCAGAGGAGAAGGGGGAGTGAGCTAAAAGACCCTTTTTATCTCCTTAATTTTGTCAAAATCACGGTCGTTTGAGAGTATTACGTCTATCCTGTGGGCTTTCATCGTAGCATAGTGGATGGCATCGTCAAAGTCAAGTCGCCCGCACTTCTCCGCTTCGGACAGAATCTCTGGAGTTAAGGGAACGATTTTTATCCCCAGCTCAGAGAGTATGTTAGTCAGCTCTGGTCTGTTATTACCTTTTCTTCGGAGGAGGACGTGGAGCTGCCAGACCGTTAGTGCAGATGTAATCATCCGGCCGTAGTACTCCTCAACAAGCTCCTTAGCTCTAATTCCGAACTCTTCGTTTGCGGTCAGGATATAGTAGATCACATTGACGTCTGCATAAACCTTCAAAGCTCATCCCTCAGGAGCTTTTCGGTTTCCTCCTCAGCTATCCTGTCTATCTCCTCAGCGGTCAGGTTCTCGCCCTTGAAAATACCCCAGTACTTTTCTATCTTCTTCCTTACTGGAACGAGGACTATCTCCCCGTTTCTCTCTTCGATGTAGAATTCCCTGGAGCGAAGCTTCTTTCTGATGCTGGCCGGAAGATAGAGTCTGCCATTATCATCGAGTCTTACGACTTCCACTGTCATGGTAGATATTAGGATTTTGGAAATTAAATAGTTTTTGGAAAACTTCCTCAGTACGCATCGTCTTGGTTCTTAAGCTCCTCTAGCTCTTTCTTCAGTTCTTTTTTTCCTTTCTCTCAGCATAGCGCTCCGGATAAGTGAAAAGAGCCCAGCTAGTGGAAATAGCTCAACTCTGGGGAGGCTGGGCTTATCTAAGTACCGTTGGATAGTTTTTGGGAACTAACATGACCTAACCTTTTATGGGCTCCCTAAAAGTTTTAAACTTTGAATCCTAATTCAGGCTAATCGGAGGTGTTAGGAGTGGCCAGCGAGAACGAGGAGAAGCCGAAGCTCAACATCGTCAAGCTCTCCAAGATGCCCCTGAAGCTCGTTATGGACGAGAAGTTCCTCAGGCTTTCGCCCGATGACAGGATTGAGGACCTCATCAAGGGGCTCGAACACAGAACCTGCGCCGTCGTTACCGACGAGGCCGGAAAGCTTCTCGGCTTCATCTCGGTCGACGAGATAATCAACCTCATAGTTCCGCCCACGGATTACGTTCTCGTGGGTATGGACGCCCTCAAGGAGGCCCATTTCGACTGGGACAGGCCGGTAAAGGAGATAATGAACCCGAGGCCGATAACTCTGTCGCCCAAGGACACCCTCGGCTACGCTCTAGGAATGATGCTCGAAACTGGAGTGAGACAGTTCCCTGTGGTCGAGAAGAAGAAGGTCGTTGGAACCTTCTCGGCCCAGAGCGTCATAAGACTCCTCAGGGTATTCTCACGGTGATGGTCGTGGAGCCCGAGTTGATACTCTACATAGCTGCCATGCTTGCCGTTGCCGAGGTCTTCGGCTGGATCTTTGCCAGAATAAACCAGCCCGTGGTTCTCGGCCAGATAGTCGGGGGAATACTCCTCGGAATAGCCATGCCCCCGACGGAGGAGGTTAAGGACATCTCAATGATAGGCGTTCTCATGCTCCTCTTTCTGGCCGGTCTGGAGAGCAGTATCGATGAGCTCAAGGAGGCCGGGAAAGCTGGTCTATCCGTTGCCGGAATAGGCGTCCTCGTGGCTTTTTTGATGGGCTTTGGAATAGCGTACCCCTTCAAGGGCTTTCAGCAGGCCCTTCTGTACGGCGCTTTAACAACTCCAACGAGCGTTAGTTTGACCGTTAGAGTCCTCATGGAGCTGGATAAACTAAAGACGGTTGAAGGCAACACGATACTCACCGCCGCGATAGTGGACGACATACTCGGCATCATCGTCCTCACCATCGTTATCTCAGCCCTTGGGGAGGGTGGTGTGAAGGCCGTGGGAATAGCCGAGATACTCCTGATGGTTCTCCTCTTCCTTGTCCTAATGGTCTACGCGGTTCCCGGAATTATGGACTACCTCCTGAGAAAGGTCGTCAGGATAGGCTTCGCGGACTCGACGGTTACCCTCTCGATGGCCTCGCTCTTTGCCTTTGCTTACTTAGCGGAGCACATGAACCTGGCATCTATCCTCGGGGCTTATCTCTTTGGCCTTGCACTCAGCGAGACGGAGTTCAGGAAGCCGATATTCGAGCACACGAGGGTGATTGCACATTCCCTCTTCGTCCCGCTCTTCTTCGTAGACGTTGGCATGAATATCCCGCTGAAGGGCCTCTCATCAGTTGGGCTCTTTGCGCTTCTCTTCAGCGTCGTCGCAATACTCAGCAAGGTCATAGGTTGCGGTCTTGGGGCGTTGATAGCTGGCCTAGGCTCAAAGTCAGCCCTGAGAATAGGCGTCGGCATGATACCGAGGATGGGTGTAGAGCTTGCCATGCTCGCCATAGCGCTGAAGGAGGGCATTGTTGGGGCTGACGCCTACGTTGTGATAGTCCTGATGATATTCCTGAGCACGCTGATAACCCCGACCCTCCTGAAGGCCGTCTTTGGTGGCGAGTCCTAGCTTCCCAACCTTTTTAAGATTCGGGAAGGAGTGAAGACGGTGGTAACGATGATGGGAATGAACCCTAGGCAGATGAAGAGGCTGATGCGCCAGATGGGCATCAAGATGGAGGAGCTTGAGGGCGTTAAGGAAGTTGTTCTGAGGTTCGAGGGTAAAGAGATAATCCTGAAAGAACCTGCAGTTACCGTCATGGTCGTTCAGGGAGAGAAGAGCTACCAGATTGTCCCGGGGAGCGAAGAGGTCAGGGAAGTCCTGAAAATCCCGGAGGAGGACATTCAGCTCGTCATGGAGCAGGCAGGTGTTGACAGGGAAACCGCACTCAAAGCGCTGGAAGAAACAAAAGGGGACATAGCGGAGGCCATTCTCAAGCTGACGGGGGAGTGATCACTCCTTCTTAAACTTCTCTATGGCCTTCATGAGCGGTATCAGGTGCATAAGCGCTGGACCACCGGCCATCAGGACTGCTACAAGACCGGCCTCTATAAGCTCCTCGGGCTTAGCCCCGGCCTCAAGTGCCTTCTGGGTGTGGAGGTAGATGCACCATTCACAGCCGGCCGCTATTCCAAGGGCGAGGGCTATCAGTTCCTTTTCTCTCGTCGTTAGCGCCTTGTTGTCGAGGGTTTCCCTGAGAAACCTTGAGAAGGCCGATATCTCCTTGGGATGTTGTTTTCCAAGCCTTTCGAGGAGCTCCTCTATTTCCTTAAGTTTGACCTCAACGTCCCCGTTCTCCATGCAGATCACCAGAGGGAGTTCTCAGAGTCCCTTAAAGGCCTATCTAAAACCCAACGTTGGAAACCGGAGGTTCCAAAAGGCTATAAACCACGCCTGAGATGAAAAAACGATGAGGGCAATAGGCGTCATAAGGAAGTCGCGGAGGGAAAGGCCCAGCAGGGAGGAGTTCGAGGAGCTTCTCAGGAGTGCTGGCTACGAGGTTCTGGCAATAGTCGAGCAGAACCGAGAGGAGCATCCAAAGTACAATATCGGCAGGGGAAAGCTGGAGGAGCTTAAGAGACTCGTCGAGGAGCTGAAACCCGACAAGGTCGTCTTCGCCAACAGGCTAACCCCCAGTCAGGCCTACAACCTGTGGAAGGAGCTGAAGGTGGACGTCATAGACCGCTGGCAGCTGGTCCTTGAGATATTCGAGAAGCGCGCTCACTCAAGGGAGGCCAAGCTTCAGGTTGAGTTGGCTTCTCTCCAGTACGAAGTTCCCTTCGTCAAGGAGGCCATCAGGAGGATAAAGCTCGGCGACAGGGCCGGCTTCAAGGGAATGGGCGAATACCAGACGAGGCAGTACCTGAAGCACATACGCTACCGGATGGGGAGGATAAAGAAGGAACTCGAAAAGGTTAGGGCCGACAGGGACGTGAAGAGGAAGAGGAGAGAAGAGCTCGGTTTCGTTCTCATAGCTCTGGCCGGATACACGAACGCTGGAAAGTCAACGCTACTTAACGCTCTAGCCGGGGAGAGCGTTGAAGCTAGGAACCAGATGTTCACCACCCTCGACACGACGACGAGGCGCTTCAGGCTGGGAACTAAGAGGGCCCTCGCCACGGACACCGTCGGCTTCATAGACGGCCTGCCACCCTTCATAGTGGAGGCCTTCCACTCCACCCTTGAGGAGATAGTGAAGGCCGACGTAATCCTCCTCGTCCTCGACGCCAGCGAGCCGTGGATGGAGATAAGGAGGAAGTTTCTGGCTTCCATGAGGGTTCTGAGGGAGCTCAAGGCCCTCGAAAAGCCCATACTGGTCGTCCTTAACAAGATAGACCTGATTGAGCGCGAGGACGCCGAAACGAAGGCGGAGCTTATAGATAAGGTCGCCGAGGAGATGGGCCTGCCGATTTCGGGTGTCGTCAAGGCCTCCGCGAAGGAGGGGCAACTCGACGAACTCCGCTCGGCCCTAGAGGGTCTGATACTCACCCTGCCGAAGTACGGAACCTTTGAGGTTGAAGTTGACGATTCCCCTCTGGTTCCGGAGATACTGGCCTTCATAAACTCCGTTGGGGAGGTTCTGGACGTTAACTACGGAAAGACGACGAGGATAAAGGCATACATCCAGACCGGAATGGTTGGGGAGCTGATAAAGAAGGGAGCAAGAATCACCCGCTCAAATCATCCCGGCAAAGGCGAAGACTTTGAGAAGGACGTAGGAGATGCCTACAGCGGTTAGAGGCGTCGCCACCCAGCCGAAGAGTATATCCAAAACAACCCTTCTGTCTACGCCCTGACCGACGAGAAGGCCAACGCCTACGACGCCCCCAACTATTGACTGACTTGAACTAACTGGTAAGCCAAAGACGTTTGCTAAGCTCACCGCTATCGCGGAGCCGAACTGGGCCGAGAAAGCCGAGATAGGCCCGAGAGCGGTTATCTTTCTCCCCACCGTGTGCATAACAGCGTAGCTGAAAGTAAGGGAGCCAACTGCAAGGCTCAGGGCAACTAAAACTCCAGCGGTCTTTGGCTCAAGGAAGCCCGCCCCGACTATTGGTCCGGAGGCGTTCGCAACTTCGTTCGTCCCGAAGTTGAAGGCCATGTAAGAGCCCCCGAGTATTGCCAGTGCCTTGTAGAGGGCCTCGATTGTTGAGACGGTCTTTATGCGGGAGATAACAAGGGAGTAGAACTTGTAGAGAACCATCGCAAGAATTCCTGAGAGGACGGGAGAGATTACCCATGCAGCGGCTATCTTGAGGAGTGTGAACCAGTTCACAGGCGCGTGGGTGGCGAGGCCCACCCCTATAACTCCCCCGACTATCGACTGGGTGGTCGAGACGGGAAGGCCCTTTATTGTCGCTATCGTCACCCAGACACCAGCCGAGAGGAGGGCTATGAGGGCCATCTCCATCGTGAGGTAACCGTGGGGCACTATGCCCTCCCCAACGGTCTTCATGACCTTGTATCCCCTCAAATAGGCCCCTAGGAGGACGAATATCGCTATCGTGAGCGTGGCCTGACGGAAGCTGAGTATCCCCGAGCCAACGGCGGTTCCCATAGCGTTTGCGGAATCGTTTGAGCCGATGTTCCAAGCTATGTAGAAGGCCACTGCAATTATTGCAATCGCGAGTCCGTTCATGTCCCTCCCTCCCAGATGGCTATATAGTCTATATATAAAAATTTTTCGAGAACCGATGGCCGGAGAACCCCACGGTGGAATTTTAACGTTCACTCTTACCCAGAAATACCCTCTTAGACTTCCTTAACGCCTTACCGAAACCTAAATAAATGTTTCGGATTAACTAACGGTGAAAAACCCCAAGGAGGCAGGGAAGATGATTGAGATACGTTTTCACGGTAGGGGTGGACAGGGTGCAGTTACAGCCGCGAACATCTTGGCGTCAGCCGCTTTCAAGCAGGGCAAATACGTCCAGGCGTTTCCCTTCTTCGGCGTTGAGAGGCGTGGGGCGCCGGTTACAGCTTTCACAAGGATAGACGACAAGCCGATAAGGATAAAGACCCAGATTTACGAGCCCGATATTGTTGTCGTCCTCGACCCGAGTCTTCTCGACACCGTTGACGTCACCGCCGGCCTCAAGGACGGAGGAACCGTCATTATCAACACCGAGAAGAGCAAGGAGGAAGTCCTTGAGAAGCTCAAGAAGAAGCCGGCGAAGCTGGCACTCGTGGATGCCACCACCATAGCCCTCGAAGTCCTCGGTTTGCCGATTACCAACACCGCAATCCTCGGTGCGGTTGCAAAGGCCACCGGAATAGTGGAACTCAAGTACGTCCTGGAGGCAATAAAGGAGACCTTCTCCGGAGCCCTCGGAGAGAAGAACGCCAGGGCAGCTGAAGAGGCCTACAACAAGACCGTCGTTTACGAGCTCTGATCTTCTCTTCCCTTCCTTAAATTCCAAGGTGGTGATGGGATTGGAGAACACCCTGTTTGGGGAGAAAAAGACCGAGGCGAGGAAGCTGGTGTTCACCTCGGTCGAGCAGTATCCCGAGGCCCCCATAAGTCTCGAAACAACGTTAAGCAACTTCACCGGGGACTGGAGAACTTTCATGCCGGTCATCAACGAGGAGAAGTGCGTCAAGTGCTACATCTGCTGGAAGTTCTGTCCGGAGCCTGCAATCTACATCAAGCCCGACGGTTACGTGGCTGTGGACTACGACTACTGTAAGGGTTGCGGAATCTGCGCCAACGAGTGCCCGACAAACGCGATAACGATGGAAAAGGAGGAGAAGTGATATGGCCGAGTACAAGCCGAGTAGAAAAGTTGTGAGCGGGAACTACGCCGCTGCATACGCGGTCAAGCATGCGCGCGTTCAGGTCGTCGCCGCTTACCCGATCACGCCCCAGACGAGCATCATCGAGAAGATAGCCGAGTTCATAGCCAACGGAGAGGCTGACATCCAGTACGTCCCGGTCGAGAGCGAGCACTCTGCTATGGCCGCAACCATAGGTGCCTCCGCAACAGGGGCGAGGGCCTTCACCGCTACAGCCGCCCAGGGATTGGCTTTAATGCACGAGATGCTCCACTGGGCAAGCGGGGCGAGATTACCGATAGTTATGGTTGACGTCAACCGTGCCATGGCTCCCCCCTGGAGCGTCTGGGACGACCAGACCGACAGCTTGGCCCAGCGCGACACGGGCTGGATGCAGTTC
>NZ_JALUFF010000051.1 GCF_027052235.1 Thermococcus sp. | reverse complement strand
GTTGAGGCTTCTTCTGAAATAAGCTCTAAGAGAGCTTCATTAGACGAATAAAGGCTTTTCCGAGTAGCTTTGGATCCCGCGACCCGGGTTCGAATCCCGGCGGGGCTACCATAGAAACTTTGCCTTCGCAAAGTTTCATCAAAGTTCGTAGCTCCTTTTGACAGGCTAAACTTTTGCGAGGGTTTTCGTTTAATTGCCGTTTTGAAATTGAGAACTTTTAAATTGCCCCGTTAGAGAGGGTTTAGGTTTAAAAAAGACACCCAAGGGGCGTCAAAGAAAAGTAAACCTACATTCAAGGTTTCTTTACAGTTAGTTCTCGCCCATAGAGAGTTCATTCATGAGTTAAATCCTCTCAAAGTCGTGTTTTGCGGAGAGCTACGTATTTTTGGTGAAGCTTTTTCCAAAAGCTTCCTAGAACGCAAACTCCTCCAGCGTGAACGTCTCCATGACCCTTTCAAAGTCCGTCTCGGGAGCGTAGGTAAAGCCGCAGCTGTGGCACTTTAAAACTCCATTCTCCTCGCTAAGCGGGGCAAAGCAGACGGGACAGCGGTATTCCTCGCGCTTCAGCCCCTCGTAGATTTCATCGCGCATCACAACAAGGTTAAGCTCGCTCTCCCAGTCCTCGTGGAGCATGCCCCAATAGGGAATCTCAATCGGATAGAAGTCCTCAAGGATAAGCGCCTTCAGTCCTATTCCCCTAATCCCCGGCGGGAGCTTTACAGCCGGCTCGATTGAGACCACGTACTGGTCGTAGAACTCTATGTTTTCTGCCCTTACCGTAAGCCCGCGGGAAAGTTTAGAGCGGAGCGGGATAAGCTGGAGGAAGAGGCTTTCCCTCTCAACGTCCCAGCTCGCGCTTATGGAAACGCTCCCCTTCGTGAAGAACTGGGTTATGAAGTGATCGTTCCTCTCCTCCCCGACGAAAGAAAAGCCCAGCTTTCTCACAGCCCTTCCAAGAAAGTTCGGTCTGGGGATCTTTTGGTAATTAATCAAGTACTCCCCTATCCAACCCGCCAAAGGCATGGAATAGCCGATGAAGGCCTGCCTCTGAACGCGCAGGTAGGCAACGCTGGGGAGGAGCTTGAACTGGTTCATTGTATTAAGAATTTGACAAAAGGAGTATAAATAACTAACTTCCAAAGAACTCGTCGAGGCTCACCCTTCTCTTCCTCTTCCCCTTAGCGCGCTTCTCCTTCCTGACTTCATCTTTGAGGGCCTTTGACTTCCCATCGGTTCCGGGCTTCTTCTCGGCGGTCTTTCCATTACCGCGCTTCCCCTTCCCGTTGAACTCATCGAGGTAGCCGTTCCTTCCCTTGGAATGGCCAGTCCTCTCTTTTATCATCCTCTCGCAGACGTCAGCTGAAAAGCCCATCAGGGTTCTCTGCTTTTCGGGCAAAACGTTCTCGAAGAGCGTCTTTATGTCCTTCTCGGTCATGCATATCCTCTGCTTCGTGTAGTCCTTGACCCGATAACGGGTGACGAGCATCTTGGCCGTTGGTAAGTATTTTTCCACGGCGCCCTTACTCACAGTCAGGACTATCTTTCCGCCGCACTTCGGGCACCTGCCGGTTAAAGGTGGCCTCCGATACTTCGTGTTGCACTTAACGCAACGGAACTCCTGTCTCGTGAAGCTCCTGAGGTTGCCTCTCAAATCGGGAATCAGGTGGGAGTTGAGTATCGTTTCGGCAACGTGGTGTTCATCAACCGCGCGAATCCTCTCGGCTAAAGCGAGCTGTCTTTCAACCTTCTCGACCATGTCGCCGAGCTGTTTGTAGAGGCTCATCTTTGGTCCCAAACCGATGTCATCTGTGTCGTGGGTGAACTTTATGCCCTCGTACATCTCAGGTTTGCCGAGTCTGTCCTCCACGCGCTCGATGGCCTTTACCTCCTTCGGCGATTTCAGCTCGTAGGTCGCCTCGTAGAATTCAATCGGGTAATACCGGACGACGTCCATGTTGTGGACCTCGCTGTCAACCTCCCTCGGGTCGAGCCTCGTGGTAACGACCAAAGGCGCGTCCATCTTTCCGCCACGCTTCTCGGGCAGATAGTAACGGGAAAAGTTCAGAAGTGCATCCATAAGTAACATTACACTATCCTCATCGCCATCACAGTTGCGTCTTTTTGCCGCATGATAATACGGATGGGCATAGCCCACTAAAACGTCGGAGAAGCCTATAATCCTGCCGATGATTCCCGCTGAAGTGTGGGGTGCTAAGCCTATGACGAGATGCCCGACCAAGTCCTCCATCTTTTCCGCGTTGTAGAACCTTGGCAGGCCGTAGAACTTCTCAAGGAGGTCGTCTATGAAGCGGGCCACCTTAAGGAGGTATTTTCCAGCTTCGTAGGGAAGGATTACGTCCTGAACCTTAAGCTCTACTATCTGGTCGTCCCGCTCAAGGGGCTTCCCCTCGAAGTCGTGGGTGTAGCCGAGCTCCCTCAGTTTTTCCACGCTCGTCCCTATCTCCCTTGGCTTGAAGTGGGTTATCGGTGCGTCTGTGGCGTCGAAACGAATCGTGCCGTCTTTGAAGACGTAGACGTCGTTTTTAGTCCTGAGGAGGCCCTTCTCAAGGGGTTCGGCCATCTTGTAGCCCGAGGTCATTCCCTTTACGCCCTTGAGCCGGTCTATTCCGTAGACCTTGACGTTCTCCATTGCCCCCCTGAGAAGTTCCGAGGGCTTTATGGTTCTCCTCGCGTAGGGTTTGAGCTCGATGTCACAGCGGGGACAGCGGAAGTCAAACTTCTTCGCCTCGCTCTCTGTGTAGTCGGCGTTGCACTTGGGGCAGTGCCAGAGGAGCTCTTTTCTCGTCCCACAGCGTGGACAGAGGTGTTCAGGCCCAGCGTGGCCACACTTGGGACACTTGAAGAAGGCTATCTCGACGCTCGCCACCTTTCCCTCTTCAGCGGCCTTCTTTATGTCCCTGCTCGGCCCTCCGGCAAGGCCAATCGGGAAGAGAACCTGAACGGGCGGCTTCATCTTCCTCTCCTTGGCCTTCTCCGGCCTCCCCATTCTGGCGCCTATCCAGCTTATGCCCCTATCGCGGAGCTTTATTCCCTTGTTCTCGTTGATGATGTCTATGACAGTAAAGAATGGCTTCGCCTTGAACTCCCACTCAAGGTTGCCGAGGGGGGTTAGCAAAGCGGCTGACCACGGGTAATCCACCACGATGACCTTTCTCCGATCCTCAGTACGCTCAAGCCCGTGCGGAAGGCCCAGAAGTTCAAGGTAGCGCTTGATTTTGGGATCGTTGTCGAGTATTACCTTCCTCGCGAACTTTATCTTTCTGAACTCGTCCCACTCTATCTGGGCGTTCACCAAAGCTTTCTGGAGCTCCTCGACCTCTTCGGGCTTCAGCGTGTTCCAGTAGAGGGTGTAGTGGGGGTGAAGCGGAATGTCAAGAACCTTCGAGAGATGTATCGCCTCCTCCACGCTCGGTCTCACGCGTAACGGATCGCGAAGGAGTCCCTCAAGAAAATCCGGGTCAATTTCTATGTACTCCGATGCCTCCTCAACCGCTTCCCTCGGGTTTTCCTCGAAGGGCTTGAGCTCGACCTCGTAGGTTTCCGCTATGGCCCTGGCAAGCTCCTGAACCCACCATTCCTCGACGTAGTTCGCTGGGAGAAGGGTCTGGTTGTTCTCGACGAAGTCGCCGAAGTTCACCAGAGCGTCGCCAACGTAGAGTATCTCGGCCACCTGTTCCCTAACCCTAAGGGCCGTCTCGTAGTCGTCAACCTTAATCACCGAGCCGTCCTTGAGCTTGACCACCGGGCCCTCGATTGTAGTGGCGGGAGTTACTATACAGCCCTTGCCAGGCCTTTCCGTCTTCATCTGCGTCCCAATCGCTATAAACTCGTCGAGGATGAGCATTGTCGCGGGATTGACGCTCCACGTGGCGAAACCGCTGACGCGGCTCCTCCCATAGCGAAGGCGGAAGCCACCGTTGGTTGAAGGCTCGGCAAAGAGGGGCCTCCCGCCTATTATCTCCTTGGTGTACTTCTTGTTGGGGGCAATGTTGGCCTTAAAGCGCTCGTAGAGCTCGTAGTAAAAGCCCTTCTCGACCTCCTCCGTAACTTCCTCCCTGCCAGCTTCCTCGGCTTTGGAGCCGTTAGAGGGCTTTTCCTCGGCCTTGCCCTTTTCCTTGGCCTCCACGAACTCCTTTATCCAGTCCCAGCCTTCTATTCCCATCTTGTCTATGTACTTAACCAGCTTCTTCGCCTTCTGGAGGACACCCTCGGCCAAAACGAGGATTGCGCCACCGCGCAGGTGGTTGGTCTCAACGCCGGGAACATTTCTATGGGAAACCTCGACCTTATCGGTTTCTTCGCCGGTTATCTCTATCGGGATGTTCTTCATGGCGAGCCTAACCTCGTCCGCCTCCGGATGATATTGAAGCCTCGTTACGGCCCTGTGGTAGAGGTCAACCTCCTCGACCATTCTCTCTATGTGGTCTTTACTCGGCTTGAAGCGGTCCAAGCCGAGCTTCTTGCGAACGTAGTCACCAACGAGGACACTCAACGCTTGAGCGGTTCCGCCGGAGCTCCTTATCGGGCCGGCGTAGTAAAGAGCGAGGTACTCGCTCCCATCGGCCCACTCGTTGCGCTTGATTTTAACATCTGCTATACCTTCGAGAGGGGCCGAAACGATGCCCTCGGTGAGGATAGCCAAAGCGGTCCTCACGGCCTGCTCGGCGTAGCGCTCCTTGCTGCCGAGGTCTCCGAACTTGCCGTCTATTATCTCATCTACTATCTTGAGTGCCGCAAGTTCTTTGCCGTATTCCTTTACGAGCTCCCTTATACGCTCTGCAACACCGGGCGGACCAACAAGGCTCTCGACACGGCCGGCCATGTCAGTCGCTTGGGGAACCTCAACATCCAGACTCGGATCCTTGCCCTGAGCACGGGCCTTTCTCGCTATCTCGTAGGCCCTGTCAATCTCGCGTTGGAGGGACTCGAAGTAGGCCTTCATCTCGGGTGAGTAGAGTTCAGTCATAAGAAATCACCTCATAAAACAGCCCAATGAATGACTGATAAAGGATGAAATAAAAAACGGCGCACTTCATAAGTTGGCCAAGGAGATACCGCCTAGTCTGGCGGTATCTCCATTTTAGTTTTAGGGTGCTCCAAATAAAAACCTTTCGAAAATTCAAGAAACTACTCATCGGAAGGATCACCCCCATAAAGAGAGACAAGTTCCCGAGCGCTGAGATGCTCAAGGGGAAAGCCCAAAAGACGGAGATACTCGACTATCCGCTTACCATGTTCACCAAGGGAGACCATAATGCCCCCTGCCGAGAGGTGCTTGAAATCTTCGGTAAAGGAAAGAATTTTAAGAGAACCCTCACGTTCTTCAACATACCTAAGGACATACTCATAAACGGGAGAAGCTTCAACCAGTTTTCTCTCGTCCCTTCCCGCCAACAGCCCCACAGGAGACAGTTCAGGAACTAAGTAAACAATCGGAAATGGGCGATAAGAGAGAGGATTTATTTTAACAGAGGGATCCTCATAAATGATACGACCCAAGTCTCGATTTCCAACGTGATATATTCTAAATCTTTCATTATCGAATCCAAAGGGCTTTAGATACGATTTCAGCTCACCAATATCCGGTTTTTTGTTCCTCAGCCTTATTATCGTTCCAATGTATCCTAACAACAAATCGGCTGTAGATATGAGCAAATTAACTTTATCCCCATTGGGAACCACGTAAACCTCGTTGTTCCTACATAGCTCTTTCCAAGCGGAGGTCTCCGGAGACGTTGAAAAGCTATCCACATAAATCCTAGCGTGTTTAATCCCGGTCCTACTAACAACAGCCCATACAGGGATATACGCAAAATACGACTTGAGTGTGCTCTCAATAAACGTTTTTACACTCACAGGCTTTTCCTTTCCGGGAAGGGCAATCTTTGGCTTTCCAAACGAAGCAAAAACAAAATTGACATAGAGACCCGAGGCGTTCACAACATCGTTAACAAAATCCTTCAAAAAGAGCATATACTCCCTTAACTCGGATCCATCAATTAAAATCCTCCGAACGTCTACGGATGCAAAAACCCTCCTTGGAGTATTGAGACCATAGCGGAACTTAAAATGATCCATAAACTCGTAGTAAAGCTCCTTGAAAACTGAATAATCCGAATCTCTAATGCCAACGGCAACCCCAATCCGGCTAAGGAAGGAGCCCCGCTTGCCAACAAGTTTAAGGATGTCTTCGTCAGAGCCAAAAAGCCATTGCATTGTTCAAACCCCCTCGCAGAACTGGTCGAAGTGAACAATTGCCCTCAAACGAGCGGTTTCCACGTCTATAATCGGAACCCGCGCCGGGGTTGGCACTATGTTCACCATCTTCTGGAACTCTGTCTGGGCCTGCCATGTTCCGGTGTTTATGACGAAGACGCCGTTGTAGGTGAGATACTGGAGGACGTGAACGTGGCCGGCCTGAAAGAGGTCTGGGACCTGCTCTATGACGAGAGTATCCTCCGGGTCGGGGGCTATGGGAACCTTGTTGCCGAAGGTCGGGGCGAGGTGTCTCAGTTTGAGGAGCTCAAGCATAGCCTCGGCCGGCTGGTGGTGGCTCCTCCCCGGGACAAAGTCAACGACGTCCTCTATGCCCCTGCCGTGGGCTATTAGGAAGTCCCTGCCGTGAAGCCTTATCACAGCGGGGTTGCTGATTATTACGGCGTTCTTGAGCTTGAAGAGAGGTCTGGCGTACTCCTCGTAAAAGCCCGGCTGGGGAAGGGCCGTTCTGGCTGCATCGTGGTTTCCGGGCCCGATGAAAATCGTTATGTGGTCGGGCACGTTCTTCAGGAGGTTGGCTAAAGCCTCGTACTGGTCGAAGATGTCGGGTATGGCGAGCTCGTTGTACTGGCCGGGGTAGATGCCGACTCCGTCGACAACATCACCACCCAGGATTAGGTATTTAACCCTGCTCACGAGCTCCTCCTCAGTTCTGCTGTTAACTTCCCCGTTGAGCCACTCAAGGAACTTCTCAAAGGCCCTCTCGCAGAACTTGTTGCTGCCGACGTGGATGTCACTCAGGAGGATTGCGTAGACCTTCTCCTCAAGTGGTGGCTTCTTCTTCCTGAACTTGGGCACATCCGGGAGGAAGACCTTGCTCGCGAAGAATATGCCGTTTCCCGGCCTCCCCCTGACGGCTATGACGGAATCCGGCATCACAGACTTGAGCTTCTCGGCCTCGCCGTTGTTCTTGTTCACGAAGACCTTTGTCATGCCCGTTGCGTCCTCAAGGACGAAGATGAAGCCCTTGGAGGTCTCCCTCTTATCGCTCACGAGGCCGACTATCGTCACTTCCTCGTCCCTGATGTAGGAGAGCTTCGCTATGTCTACCACGCTCCCCACCTCGGGGTTCTCGCGGAGGATTCGCTTCATCTTCCTGAGCCTCGAACGGAAGTAGTTCGAGTAGGCCTGGATTATGACTTCGCCCTCTTTGCTTGAGGCGTTCTTGACCTTGGGGGCCTCGAACTTCACGTTCTTGACGTCAAAGACCACCCGATAGTCATCGGGAATCTCCTTTGCCCGGTAGACGAAGCCCTCCTTCGGGCTTATCACGAGGCCATCGTAGACGGAGTAGCTCTTCTCCCCCTCGACGTCCTCGGCGACGTAAGCAACTGGAACACCATAATCACCGTAAACTATCTTCGGCTTTACCTCCCCGTTTTCGTAGTACTCCTCGGAGTCCGAGGTTAGGCCGTACCCGTTGCCGTTCTCCAGTGGAAGTGCCCCCTCTAAGGCGACGTCTACAACTTCGCTCACGGCACCCGAGTCGCTCTGGAGTTCATTCCCCTCTCCAGAACTTCCAGTGGAAACAAAACTCCTCCCCTCTGAAATCTCCCCAGTCAGTTCTTCTTTCCCATCAGATAAGTTCTCAGAAGCCCTTTCTTCGAGAGGAATTCCAGTGGAAATGGAACTCAAGCCCCCCACATTTGTGGGTTCAAGTCCTTTTTCCCCCACAGTGGAGACCTCATAGGGTTTTTCTTCGGGGGGCGTTCCAGTGGAAACAGAGGTCTCTCCCGGGGCCGATTCTTCGGAAACGGATTCCGGAACAACAGGCGAGATTTCCGGTTTTTCACTAACTTCAGAAGACTTTTCACTAGAAGAAGTCTCAAGAGTACTATTCTGGCCAATGTACGCCTCAAGGGTTTCATTTTCTTCGGCCCTTATGGGTGCTGTTTCCTGTGGAGCTCCACCGGAAACGAGGCCGATACTCCTGAGGAACTCCTCGGCGAGTGCCGAGTCCACCACAAAGGTTCCCCGGGACTTCGCGAACTTTATCAGCTCGGCGAGGGTGAACTCCTTCTTGTAGTGCTCAACTAAGAGGTAGTACGCCGAGGGCGTTATCAGGTAGTTGTTCTTGAGGAGGTCCTCAACCAGCATCAGAACAACCTCCTCTGCCGGGACAGGTTGAGGGTGAGTAAGCTCCTAACCTGGTCATCGTGCCGGTAGATGTTCTTGACCATGTAGGGGGTAACGTTCAGGCGTATCTCCTTCGTCCTGCCGTAACGGCCCTTGCTTACAACTTTGGCGTTGATTATGCCGAGCATGTCGAGCTCGTTTATGAGGTCGCTGACGCGCCTCTGGGTGAGGGGCTCAACGTCAAGGTGGTCGCAGAGGGATTTGTAGACGGAATAGACGTCCCCGGTGTTCGCGGGCAGTTCTCCGTTTTCGTCGAGCATGACTATCGCGTAGAGGAGAACCTTCGAGTGCAGGGGGAGCGTCTTGATTACTTCCTCCATAGTGTCCTGCTCTATCTTCTCCTGGGCCTTCCAGACGTGCCTCTCGGTCACCTTGCTGGCACCTTCCCTCTCGGCTATCTCCCCGGCCACGCGAAGCAGGTCAAGGGCCCTCCTGGCATCGCCGTGCTCTCTGGCAGCTAAAGCCGCACAGAGTGGGACAACTGCATCGTCAAGGACGCCATCGTAGAAGGCCTCCTTGGCACGTTGCATGAGTATGTCCCTGAGCTGGTTTGCATCGTAGGGCGGAAAGACGACCTCTTCCTCGCTGAGGCTTGAGAGAACCCTGGCATCTAGGTACTCCTTAAACTTTAGGTCGTTGGAGATGCCTATTATGCTGACCTTTGCCCTCGAAAGCTCCGTGTTTATCCTCGTCAGGGAGTAGAGGATGTCGTCCCCACTCTTCTTTATGAGCTTGTCTATCTCGTCGAGGACTATGATGACGAAGCGCTCCTTCGCGTCGATGACCTCCTTCAGCTTTGCGTAGACCTCATCAGTGGGCCAGCCGACGAGGGGAACCTCGATTCCGCTCTCCTCCTTGAAGTGGTTGACTATTCTAGCCAAAACGCGGTAGTGGGTATCGACTATCTCGCAGTTTATGTAGATGACCTCAACCGGGACGTTGTAGCGCCGGGATATCTTCTTCAGCTCCTCGGTCACGAACTTCACGGTTACAGTCTTGCCGGTTCCAGTCTTTCCATAGACGAAGACGTTGGAGGGCGTTTCGCCCCTGAGAACTGGAACGAGAATATGGGCGAGCTCGTCTATCTGCTCGTACCTATGGGGAAGCTCCTTTGGGGTATAACTGTGCCTGAGGACCTCTTTGTTCTTAAATATCTTCTTGGCGTTGAGGTATTTGTCGAATATCGAGTCCAGGTAGTCCCTCATGCTCTCACGCTCCACTGGAAACAATACTCCCTGTGTGACTATATGACAATTATTTAACCAATATTTCGACGAATGTCCCAATATTACCAAATATGGTGACATTTACTCACACATTATGAGGATTCTGGTTTAAACATCCAACCGTTTCCACCGGAAGCACTGGATACACCGGAAAGCATAGGGAATGAGTTCATTGGGTTTATATTCCTTCCTTAACAGGAAGATGTAAAAGAGAACGTGGACACGGATGAAAACCGTAGGGAGGCCTTACCGGCAACATTCGGAGCAGGCAGAGGGCATGCCAAGAACCACCCCGCCACTTAACATCTCCAAGTTTAGTCAGATGTAACCGATGTCCCCCTCCCCACCACCCATGAGCTCGTCAAGTAGTGCCTCGGCATCTTTTCTCTCCATGCCAACCCTGGAAACGAGGAAGTCGAGCAACTCCTTCCGTTTTTTCCCCTGCTGAAGTCTTTCATAGACCATAGCAACGATTCTCTCCATGAGAAGTTGTTTAAACTCCTCTTCGAGGCCGAGGGCCGAGACGGCGGTCAGCAGGCCAAAGAGCAGGGCTGTAAGGGCATCGTTGAACTCCCCCTTGGTGAGGCTCTTGAGGTCGAGGTCGGCGAGGAGGTAAACTTCGTCGTTCATGCCCGTTAGCGAAAACTTCATCAGGTTTATCTCCCCGTTGAGGCGGAGGAGCGTGTGGTAAACCTTGAGCTTATCCTCGTTGCTGAGGGAATAGGTCTCAAGGCCCAACGGGACCGCGAGGTGAACGAAGGTGTCGTCGAAAGACACGAGCAGGTCGAAGGGCATCTTCGGATGGGAAGCCACGTAAAGGCCATTCTCAAGCTCTTTGACATCCCACGGGAGGTCAACTATGTCCTCCGCATCGTCCCTACCGGCGCGAAGCCACTCAAGTACCTGATCACCTTCCACGAGAAACCACCAGTGGAAATAGGGCACCGGGGCTATTAACACTTTTGGGTGCAGAGGAAATCGGGAATGCCAATGAACATCAAAGTTCACTGGATTTTGCGTTTGGAAAGGGCCCTAATAGAGAGCAAGGCATTTCCTCTGAAAGAAGAATGAACATAAGTGCGTATCCATTGTGGTTCATTGGAGAACATAATGGGGCATTTTAGGAAAACAAAAGTGTTTATGAATTTAAATAAGTTAAACAGAACATATCCCCCTGGGAGTTTTGTTTCCACTGGAGACGGCTTTTGAAGATACTCCCAAAACAAGATTGTAACTTTGGTGAAACTCTCCCATTTTTTCTTTAAGCAATTGTATTTATACATTTCTATGAACATTGTTCATAATTATCACTGAATTTAACCTATAACGTTCAGAATTTGTCTGAATTTTGGCATAAAAAATGAACATTAGGATAGAGCAGAATGTAAAAAGTCAATATGCTGGTCTTTTATGTTTGTCAACCTGCAGAGAAGCCGTCCTTTTCCGAAAACGGGTTCCAGTGGAAATGAAACTCTGGGGGGTTATTTCGATAGCCATCGAAAAAGACCTTTGTTTCCACTGGAACAAGAGGGACTTCAAAGGGGCTTTCGACCCATTGATGTTCATCCCTGTTTCCCGCTAACTTTTTTATATCCCCTCTGAACATTCTACATGCTTCCGGTGCACGTGGTTCGAAAACTCCTTCGCATGGGCATCAGGGTCAGGAGGAGCAGGGTCATCCAGATAGCGCTGGCCGTTCTGATGCTCGCCGTTGTCTTTGCGATTCTCTTCGAGCGTTTCGAGGGCGTTGACTTCTTCACAGCCTTCTACTGGGCAGTCATAACGATGGCAACGATAGGCTACGGAGACGTTACTCCCCAGACTACAGCAGGAAGGGTAGTTGCGATGATAGCCTCTGTGGCCGGAATATCCACTTTCACGGCCCTCGTGTCTATACTCGCCGAATACGTCATTTCATCGTCTATAAGGAGGATGATGGGAATGCACAGGATTGGTTATGAAGGCCATTACGTCGTCATAGGTCAGGGGAGTAGCGTGCCCAGCTGTGTTGGTGAGCTTCTCTCCGCGATGGAGAGGAGGGAGCTTGAGAGGAAACCCCTCGTGGTCGTTTTCCCGAGCGAGGAGGAGCGACGGAAGGTCGAGCTTCCTGAGGAGGTTGAGGTGCTCATAGGCGACCCCCTCAACAGGGAGACCCTTGAGCGGGCCTCGGTTGGAAGGGCATCCACGGTGGTGCTGGCTCTTGAGGACGACTCCAAGTCCGTCTTCGTGACCCTTATGGTGAAGAGGCTTTCCCGTGCGAGGGTTCTGGTGGAGGCGTTGAGCCTTGAGAGCGTCGAACTGCTTAAGCAGGCCGGGGCCGACAGGGTGGTGCTGAGCAGAAGCCTCGCCGGTCGCCTGCTGGCGAGCTCAATCTTTGAGCCGGAGGTCGTTGACGTCATAGACGACCTCACAACCTCGCGGGAGGGCTACGACATAACTGTTGTCGAGAGGCCCGAGCTGTGGGGTTGGAGATACGGTGAGGTCCTTGAGGTTCTCTCCCGGGAAGGCCTCTTCCCGATAGGTTACTACACTGAAAAGCCCGTGCTGGGCCCGGCACTCGACGAGAAAATCCCGGAGGGGAGCAAGCTGATAGTCGTCAAGACGAGAATTTCCAGTGGAAAATAGTATTCTTAGCCCTCGAATCTTTTAGTTTTCCGATTTCTGCCCTTTTCAGTAAGTTTTGATACCTAAAATCCTTTGGTTTCCAGAATGGACGAAACTCTTAAAAGTTAGCCATCCAAGTTTAGCGGGGCAAAAAGCATATTAACCCCCGATGGTTACTCTCAACAAAGGTATCGGGTGAGCTTTATGGCGAGAAAGAAGAAAGCTGAGGAGGACGTTAAGGAACTCGAAGAGTTTGAGGAGCTTGAAGTTGTTGGCGAGTCCGGTTCAAAGCCTTCACGCTCAAAGGACAGGGAGGTTAAGTCCCTTGAAGACCTTCCGGGCGTTGGCCCCGCCACCGCCGAAAAGCTCAGGGAGGCCGGCTACGACACCATAGAGGCCATAGCCGTTGCTTCACCCCTTGAACTCAAGGAGATAGCGGGCATAAGCGAGGGCGCTGCCCTCAAGATAATTCAGGCGGCCAGAGAGGCGGCCAACATCGGAACCTTCATGCGTGCCGATGAATACATGGAGAGGAGGAAGAGCATAGGCAGGATTTCCACTGGAAGTAAGGCTCTCGACAAGCTACTCGGTGGTGGCATCGAGACCCAGGCTATAACAGAGGTCTTCGGAGAATTTGGGAGTGGAAAGACTCAGCTCGCTCACACTCTGGCCGTGATGGTCCAGTTGCCCCCCGAGGAGGGTGGCCTCGGCGGTTCGGTCATCTGGATAGACACCGAGAACACCTTCAGGCCTGAGAGGATAAAGCAGATAGCCGAAAACCGCGGGCTTGACCCGGATGAAGTCCTGAAGAACATCTATGTAGCCAGAGCTTTCAACAGCAACCACCAGATGCTCCTTGTTGAGAAGGCCGAGGAGATAATCAAGGAGAAGGCCTCGACCGACAGGCCCGTCAAGCTACTCATCGTTGATTCCCTCATGTCCCACTTCAGGAGCGAGTACGTGGGCAGGGGTACCTTAGCGGAGAGACAGCAGAAGCTGGCGAAGCACCTCGCTGACCTTCATCGCCTTGCGGACCTCTACGACATAGCCGTCTTCGTCACCAACCAGGTTCAGGCTAAGCCCGATGCCTTCTTCGGCGACCCCACGAGGCCAGTCGGCGGTCACATTTTAGCACACAGCGCAACGCTCAGGGTTTACCTCAGGAAGGGCAAGGCCGGGAAGAGGGTTGCTCGCTTGATAGACAGCCCGCACCTTCCCGAGGGCGAGGCCGTCTTCAGGATAACCGACAAGGGTGTTGAGGACTAATTTTTTAACCCCCGTTCCCACCTTTTTCCATGAACAAGGTCGAGTATCTGAGCGAGCCGGCTCCCGAGGAAGCCCGCGAGATTTTCGAGAGGGCCATCTCCCGGGGAGCTGTGCTCGTTGTTTTTGCCCGCTGTAAGGTTCACTACGAGGGAAGGGCCAAGAGCGAGCTCGGTTCCGGGGACAGGGTTATAGTCGTCAAACCGGACGGCTCTTTTCTCGTCCACCAGAGCAAGAAGAGGGAGCCCGTCAACTGGCAACCCCCGGGAAGCGTTGTCCGCTTTGAGATGCGCGAACTTCCGGCCCTCGTCTCGGTGAGGAGGAAACCCCGCGAGACCCTCGTGGTCGAGATGGAGGAGATATACCACGTGGTTCTCTTTCGGGCGGAGGACTACGAGGAGCTGGCCCTCACCGGCAGCGAGGCAGAGATGGCCGAGATGATATTCAGGAAGCCCGAACTGATAGAGCACGGTTTCAGGCCCCTTCACAGGGAGAAACCGATAAGGCACGGAATAGTGGACATCCTCGGTGTGGATAAAGACGGAAACGTCGTCGTCCTCGAGCTGAAGCGCAGGCGGGCCGAACTTCACGCGGTCAGGCAGCTTAAGAGCTACGTAGAGACCTTAAAGGAGGAGTACGGGGATAGGGTTAGGGGAATCCTCGTCGCCCCCTCTTTAACTTCGGGGGCAAGGAAGCTCCTCGAAAAGGAGGGTCTTGAGTTCAGAAAGCTTGAGCCCCCAAAAAGGGAGAGAAGCAGGGGCAGGCAGAGGACTCTCTTTTAACCCATGCCCATCTCGTGCGGGAGGAGCTCCCTGACCCTGACGATTATCACCTCTCCCTCCCTCTCAACCTCGGTGACCCTTCCGAGCCCGAGGAGCTTTACCTTTGCCCTGCAGACGGTCACTTCTCTCTCGTCGCTCTCCTCCCATGGAACCCTCGTCTCAATCTCCCTCGCCTCAAGGAGTTCAGCTAGCAGGCCCTCGGTTCCGACCGAGACGTCCTCGAAGGGGTCGTAGGTAAGGAACAGCCTTGAGGCCTCCTCTAGGGCTTTCTCCACCGCAAGGACGTTCCTCGCGCTCCTGAGCTCAATCGTCCTGTAGGGGTTTCTTAACAGCTCATCGAGGACCCTTCTGGCTATTCCGGCAAGAACCACCGCCTCCATGCTCTCACCTCACAGGTAGAGGGTTTCATACTGCTGCTGGGCCTTCTTCCTCGCCTCCTCCATCTGCTGGTGCATCCTCCTGAGCTGTTCCTCTATCATCTCCGCTTCCTTGATGAGGGGCTCCGTTGACACCTCTATGGGGACTATCTTCTTCAGGGCCTCTACGACGTTGGCCGCCGCCCTCGGGTCGGGTCTGTCCCCAAAGGTCTCGCCGAGGAGGACGTAGGCGTCAAGGCCCTCCTTCGAGGCCTCCCAGAAGAGCTTTCCGCTCATCCCCATTATCGAGCCATACTGGAGCACCTTTACTCCAGCTTCCTCAAGTTTCCTGTTGAGCTCTTCCCTCGCTCCCACACCCCATACTTCCATCTTCTCCTTGAAGAATCCGATTCCCATCCCGCCGAGGGAGACCACAGTCCGGGCGTTCATCTCCCTGAGGTATCTGGCGAGCTCCCTCGCTATCTCGTTTACGAGCGTTGGTGGGACGTAGATGTCCGCGACGGCCACTATTATGTTGTCCCTTCCGTAGAAGCGGAGCGGTGGGTTTGGCTTGCCCTCCAAGACAAGCGTCATTGGCGGGAGGAACGGGCTTTCAACGTAGCCTATCATCTCCATGTTCAGCTCCTTGGCCAGGAAGTTCCCGGCTATGTGGCCGACGAGGCCTATCCCGGGGTAGCCCTCGATGAACACCGGGTTCTTAATCTCGGGCAGTATGAGCTTGACCGGCTTTTCCATGGAACCACCTCCACAGATGTTTAGTTCCCATTGGTTATTAAATTTTTGGATACCGGTAAAATGGTGTGGGTTACTTTTGCCAGTTAAAATTTTTCCAAAATGGTCGTTTTTCTTGCCTTAAGTTCTATATTCCACTGAGAAACTATATATAGGGGCTTAATATCAGACGCTTAATGGTGCTGTCTTTGAACTGTGCAAGACTCCTGCCAGTATTTCATTGTGATTGGAGCAACGACCAGACCTATGCCACTTTGCGCGTGCGTCATTTAATTCACTCCGAACCATACGAGCAAGGTGTGGTAATTTATGTTAGTAACACTTGGGACAATCTAATGGCAACCTTTGACACTAATCCCGATATGTCCAAAAATTGGGGGTACATAGCATGGAACTGAGGCGGATTTCATCCCTTCTTTCTCTTTTGGTAATCTTAGCAGTGATAATCTACTTTGAATTCATGTACCTTCCCTTCACGACCGAGTGCTATTACGTAAGGGGACCTGTCATTTACGACAATCCATGTCTCGCCCTCTCAACGATCTTGGAATCTCTCGGCCTTGTTGTTCTGGCCTTGCTTTTCTCGAACAAGAGGGGGACCTTTTTCGTGACCGCTGTTGCGTACCTCGGCTTTCCGCTTCTTATGGGGGTTACCAGCTTCGACAGGATTCTCGCTGGGATTGCTCTAATCATGTCGATGCTGTTCACACTCCTTGGTTCTTCTAAGATGGATTTCAGGGTGGCTCTTACCCGGGTGTTGGGAGCCCACGTTTATTTTCTGATGATGTTTTTCCTATGGGTACCGCTCATGGTGCTTTCTGACCATTATTTTCACCCGCGGGAATTTCTTGACGGGTTGCTTATCCTGCTGTTCCTCTTCTCTCCCCTTCTGTGGAGGTACAGGGGATGCGGAGCTTTCTTTGCGTTTTCTGGTGGTGTATATACAACCCTCTACTTCCTGATTCCGGGGTTTTACCTCTTCGCCTACGAAGCATTCCTATCCCTCGTGGGGTTGCTCCTCTGTTTGAGGAGGTACCGTAAATGAAGCCAAAAACGGGTGGAAATGGAAAACTCGTCAGAGGGATGCTCCTCGCGGTTTTACTGGCAATTCTGGCCTTCTTTGAGATGCTCTACTTCTTCGGCTCTCTCGATGGGACGTGCTATGCATTCTGCATAACCTTTTACAACCTCCCCTGTCTCGTCTTTTCAGTGGGGATGTTCATCTTTGGGCTGGCTTCGGTAATAGCGTGGTTTCCTAGGCATGGGAAGCTCCTCATGGCGTCTCTCTCCCTCTACTTCAGCGTTACCCTCTTAGCTTCTCTCTGCTGGGTTCGCTGGGTTCCGGCCCTGTCCTTTGCAGGCCTAGCCCTTTCGCTCATCGCCTTCAGGCTCTCTGGAGGTAGTGCTATACAATCAAGAGATGTGGCAGAAAGATTTTTCTTTGGCCTCGCTTTCTCGGTATTCCTCGTTTTATTAATCGACGATGTTATCCGTTGCGTTGACTTCACTCTGGAATCCACAATCTGTGCGCTTCTCCTGCTGGGTCTGCTCTCGGTTCCACTCAGGATAAAGCGCCCGCGCTACTCCCCAATTCCTCTCCTGCTGTACTTCATCCTCCGCCCTGCTATCTCCAATTCCCGGATTGTTGAGGGCTTTGCCCTAGTTGGAGTTATGGTATCTGTTCTTGCTCTGGCTTTTGCGTTTGGTACTCGGATCAGCGTGGTGGGGGTTGAGCTTTAGTATGGAGTTCTCTTTCCACTGGAAAGGCAACCCTTAAATAACTCGGGCGTTATTTTTACAGGGTGATGACCATGCCGAGGATAGGCATAATAGGCGGTTCCGGCGTCTACGGCGTCTTCGAGCCCAAGGAGACGGTGAAAGTGCACACCCCCTATGGAAGACCATCCGCTCCGGTGGAAATAGGCGAAATTGAAGGCGTTGAGGTCGCCTTCATCCCGAGACACGGGAAGCACCATGAGTTTCCCCCGCACGAGGTTCCCTACAGAGCTAATATTTGGGCTCTTAAAGAGCTCGGCGTCGAGCGCGTCATAGGCGTTACCGCAGTTGGCTCTCTCCGCGAGGAGTACAAACCGGGCGATATCGTCATAACCGACCAGTTCATCGACTTCACAAAGAAGAGGGAATACACCTTCTACAACGGCCCCAAGGTGGCCCACGTCAGCATGGCCGACCCCTTCTGCCCGGAGTTGAGGAAGATATTCTATGAAACCGCCAAGGAGCTCGGCTTTCCGGTGCATGAGAAGGGCACCTACGTCTGCATTGAGGGCCCGAGGTTTTCAACTAGGGCAGAGAGCTTCATGTTCAGGCAGTTCGCCCACATCATAGGCATGACCCTCGTTCCAGAGATAAACCTCGCGCGCGAGCTCGGAATGTGCTACGTCAACATAGCCACCGTTACCGACTACGACGTCTGGGCCGAGAAGCCGGTTGACGCTCAAGAAGTTCTCAAGGTCATGGCCGAGAACAACTACAAGGTTCAGGAGCTCCTCAAGAAGGGAATACCCCGGATTCCAGAGGAGAGGCACTGTGGCTGTGCCGATGTGTTGAAGACGATGTTCGTGTGATTTTTACATTTTTCTGTTGATTTTGTTTGCAGACTTACCCTATTTTTGACTTTTGTGGGTAAAGCTTTTAAGGGCCTGCCTCAAGGGCATACGGTGGTCTCGATGAGAGGTGCCGGCTTTTTGGTTCTGGTGCTGGTTTCGATAACCCTGCTCTCGGGCTTTGCCAGTGCATACGAGTTCCAGGCTTACGGCTACGTTACGAGGGTCGTTGACGGCGACACCGTCTGGTTCCACTCCTACTACGGCTACCGCGCCGGGGAGACCTTTAAAGTACGCCTCGCCGACATAAACGCCCCCGAGATATACACCAAGGAGGGAAAGGAAGCCAGGACGGCTTTGAGGGGGCTCTTCAACACCTACGGAAAGTACGTTTACCTCGACGTGGATGATGTTTACGAAACTGACCACTACGGGAGGGTCGTTGCCGTTGTTTACATTCCCGTCTGGGACTACGGTTGCGCTTTGAACGTCAACGAGTGGCTCGTGGAGAACGGCTACGCATACATCTGGGACCACTACAACGAGTTTGACCCCTATTCATGGAGCCTCTGGGTTCCAATTTGATTCCTTCTTTTCGATTCTCGCTGGAAACGACTCCGGCACCAAATTTTATAACTGTAGAACGTAATTCTTAAATGGTGGAGGGTCACGATAATCGTGAGGTGGTTCAAGTGAAAAAAGGAATGGACATCGTGGCAATAGCTATCTGGGCCGTTTACACAGCACTCCTTCCCGATAAATACTTTGTCTTCGGCGAGCTGATTGGTGTTGCCGTTCTGGCGGCCTTTCTGACTCTCTACACTAAGAGGACTCGCGAAGAGGAGATAGAAGACGCTGTGAAGATGGCAGTCGGGAGGCTTGACGTTGAAGAAACCGTTAAGAGGAAGCTCTACAACGAGCTAACTTCCTTCCTTAGGTCGAGAAAACGGGGAGTTTACGCCAGAATTTTCAGAGTTGGGGGTAACAGGTGAGAGCATGCAGAGGCGTGTTGGGGGACGTTGGATTCTTTTCATGATCAACATCTCTTGGGCATTCTTTCTTGCCCTAGCCTGGGACTATGGGTGGTTCATGCTCATTCCTTCAGCCCTTGTCGCTTCTATTGCCTCTGGAATCGAGAGGAAGTACATGTTAAAACAAGAAAGTAGCATGCTCAGGGAATCTCTTCTCGATTTCGTAACTTTTCTGGTCGGGTTTTATGTCATCTACCTTCTACTCTGAATGACATCGTCCGATGAAACCTTTTTAACTCCTACCGGAAACACAGCTTTTCAAAGGGACTGGGGTGGTTGAGATGAGCATTCTCATCAGGAACGGGTACGTCATTTACGGCGAGAACTTTGAGGTTGTAAGGGCCGATGTTCTCATCGAGGGGAACAGAATAGTCGAGGTCAGGAAGGGTATAAATGAGCCCGCCGATAGGGTTATAGACGCAACGGGAAGGGTGGTATCTCCCGGATTCATTAACCTCCATACCCACTCCCCCATGGGCCTTTTCCGGGGCTTGGCGGATGATCTGCCCCTGATGGAGTGGCTTGAGAAGCACATATGGCCGAGGGAAGCGAAGCTGACCGGGAAGGAGATAAAGGTTGGGGCTTACCTCGGGGCCCTTGAGATGATAAAGAGCGGCACAACGACCTTCCTCGACATGTACTTTCACATGGACAAGGTGGCCGAGGCGGTTCTTGAGAGCGGACTTAGGGGCTACCTCAGCTATGGAATGATAGACCTCGGTGACCCGGACAGGACGGAGAAGGAGATTAAAGAGGCCCTCCGCGAGATGGAGGCAATCGAAGGGCTGAACTCTCCAAGGGTTCACTTCGTCTTTGGGCCCCATGCCCCTTACACCTGCTCGATAGCTCTGCTGAGGGAGGTCAGAAGGCTCGCCAGTGAGAGGGGCAAGCTGATAACGATTCACGTGAGCGAAACGATGGCCGAACTCGGGAAGATACAGGAGCGCTACGGCAAGAGCCCGGTCGTTTTGCTCGATGGAATAGGCTTCCTCGGGAGCGATGTCATCATAGCCCACGGCGTCTGGCTTGACAGCAGGGAGGTACAGATACTCGCGAGGAACGGCGTCACCGTTGCCCACAACCCGGGTTCAAACATGAAGTTAGCGAGCGGTGTCATGCCCCTTGAAAGGCTCCTCAACGCGGGAATCAACGTCGGCCTCGGAACGGACGGAGCTGCAAGCAACAACAACCTCGACATGCTTGAGGAGATGAAGCTCGCTGCCCTTCTCCACAAGGTTCACAACCTCGACCCCACTGTGGCGGATGCGAAGACAGTCTTCAGGATGGCGACCGTCAACGGGGCCAAGGCCCTGCGCCTCAACGCCGGGGTCATAAAGGAAGGCTACCTCGCTGACATCGCCATAATCAACTTCAACCAGCCCCACCTGAGGCCGATAAACAACGTGATAAGCCACCTCGTTTACTCCGCCAACGGCAACGACGTGGAGACGACGATAGTGGATGGCAAAATCCTGATGCTCGACAGGGAAGTCCTGACCCTCGACGAGGAGAAGGTCATCGACGAGGCAGAAAGGGCCATAGAGAGGCTGAGTTAGCGTTAAATTCTTTCCCTCCAACTTTCTCCGGTGGTGGTATGGAGTTCGAGGTGGTTATGGGGGACATAACCCGCTTTCCGGCGGAGGCCATAGTCAACGCCGCGAACCGCTATTTAGAGCACGGCGGGGGAGTCGCCTACGCCATAGCGAAGGCGGCAACTGGAAACGCGAGGGAATACATCAGGATTAGCAAGGAGGCGATGCGCGAACAGCTCGGAAAGGACTGGATAGAGCACGGAGAGGTTGTAGTAACTCCAGCCCTAAGGCTCGAAAAGCACGGAATCAGGTACGTTATCCACACTGTTGGGCCCTACTGCGGTGGCGTCTGGGATGGGGAAAAGAAGGAGAAGCTCAAAAAATCCATCCTCGGTGCCCTAAGGAAGGCGGAGGAGCTGGGGGTTAAGAGCATAGCTTTTCCAGCGATAAGCGCTGGTATATACGGCTGTCCCCTTGAAGAGGTCGTCAAAACTTTTCTGGAAGTCGTGGAGGAGTTTAAGGAGGAAGCGAAAAGCGTTGAGAGGGTCTATCTGGTTCTCTATTCCAGGGGCGACTACGAGAGGGCCCTGAGGGCATTGGGGTTGGAAAAGGGTTAAAGGAGAGTCACTCCCCGTTCTTCTCCTTCCACTCCTCAAGGAACTCCTTGGCCGAGTTTGCAGCTATGGCTCCCTGGCCCACAGCCACCGCTATCTGCTTGAAGACGTTGGTTATGTCTCCGGCAGCAAAGATGCCCGGAACTTTCGTGCGCATGTGCATGTCCACCGGGATGTAGCCAAACTCGTCGGTTATGCCGAGGTGTTTGACGAAATCTGTCTTTGGCTCGTAGCCGATGAATATGAAGACGCCGTCAACCGGCATCTCCCACTCCTCGCCCGTTACGCGGTTCTTCAGCCTTACGGCCTCGACCTTGTTGGTACCCTTGATTTCGGTCACCACAGTATCGAGTATCGCCGGGATTCCGCTCTCCTTAAAGCGATCCTGGAGTATCTTGTCCGCCCTGAACTGCTTTCTCCTGTGGACGAGGGTTACGTCAACGCCAATGCTTTTGAGGTAGAGTGCCTCCTGTAAAGCCGTGTTTCCACCGCCGACGACAATGACCTTCTTGCCCTTGAAGAGGGGCCCGTCACAGGTGGCGCAGTAGGAGACGCCCTTACCCGTGAACTCCTCTTCACCGGGGACCTTGAGCTTCCTCGGTGCTGCTCCGACTGCTATGATTATCGTCCGCCCCTTGTAGAGCTTGCCGTTCTTCGTCTTGACCCCGAACTTGCACGGGCCCTCGTAGTAGGCACACTCTATCGGGTCAATCCTCTCGACCTCGTCGAAGACTATGTCCACGCCCAGTTTTTTCACGTGCTCGTGCATCCTCTTGGTCAGCTCTGAACCGCTGATTCCCTCTGGAAAGCCCGGGTAGTTCTCTATGAGGTCAGTTAACGCCATGTTTCCTCCGAGGTCCTTGCTTATGATCAGCGTCTCAAGGCCGAAGCGGGCGGCGTAGATTGCAGCCGTAAAGCCTGCCGGCCCCGCTCCAATGATGAGCACGTCCCAGGTCTTCTTTTCATACTCTCCGGCGCGTGAAAAGCCGCCAAGGCTGAACATCTCTCCCACCTCCTGCCTTTCCTGTCCCTGCTTATTTAAAAGGCTTGTTGCACAAAAATGGGTAAAATTAGACGAGTTTTACCGAGCGGTCGAGGAGGAGATGAAGGGTGTAGCCAAGAAAAGCCGAAAGGGCGCAGTAGAGTCCGACGCCGAGGCCCATCCTGAGGCCATAGTCAACGAGTGCATAAGCCAGGATTGCGTATATCCCCGCGAAGAGGAGTGAGTGGACTATCCCCCTGTGCTTCGGCATTATGGCTGTGAAGGCAAACCACGCTATCACCGCAGATACAGCTCCGAGCGTCCACTGGAGGGTCGTGTTAATCCAGGTTTCCTTCGAGAGCCTGAACCCCTGGGACCAGATGAAGACGGCACTCCCCGTTGCAACGCTCACTATCGGCTTCGTCCCCCTGTGTATCAGCGCCTTCGGATGATCCATGTCGGGTAAATCGCTCCCGAGGACGTAGAGGGCGTAGCCTATAACCATTCCCGGGGCCGTCAGCTCCACCGGAACCCCTGCGTAGAGCTTGAGGAGATAGGCTATGAGGACGGCAACGGGGTAGGTGACTATACCGCTGAGCACGTGGGCATCGTAATTAGGCAACCCTCTCCCCCCTGAGCTCCTCGGCCTGACCTTCCTCTATGAACTTCTTCACGTAGTCTGGAACCTTGTAGTTCCCCTTCATGTCCCCTATCAGGAAGCCGAGCCTCACGAGCTCGTTGAGGTTCTCGTAGACCTGTATTCCGGGTTTCTTGACGGTTTTGGCGACCTGTATGTAGCTCACCGGTCCGCCGTTGAACTCGAAGACTATGGCCTCCACCAAGTCCTTGTAGTCCTTTGGAATCCTCGTCAGGTACTCTTCAAGGCTCTTTGGCTCCTCAAGGATGGTCGTGACAACGTAGTCGTCTATCGGGTCGAACTTGTGCTTTGCAGACTCGCTCAGTACGTAGTGAAGGAGCCTTAAAATCTGCCTCGGGTTCCCCTTTCCGAGCTGGTGAATCAGCCTTATGGCCTCCTCGGTGAAGGGGTAAATCGGGTCGTCTGTGTCCCTGATCCTGACTTTATTGAGCCTTTTCTTGACGAGCTCAAAGACCTCATCGAGACTCATCGGCCTCAGCCTGAACTCGTAGTGGAGGCGCATGAAGAATGCCGGAAAGATTTTCGTGTACTCCTCATAAGCTTCGGGAATGCAGGCGAAAGCCACTATACAGCCCGGGGGCATGGTGCTTATGAAGTGCCTCAGCATCTCGAAGAACTGTATCTTCTCGTGTTCCCTCGCGGAGTTCATGTTCTCCAGCTCGTCGAGCAGGAGGGCGCAGTAGGGGTACTTCTTCATCTGCTCAACGAGGAGTTCCGCTATGTCCCTGCTCTTGTATTCCCTTGTGTCCGTCAGCATTTTTTCAAGGCGGTCTATGAAGCCGAGCTTTCTTGAGAGGTTCTCAAGGAAGATGTTCGTCCTGCTCTTCGGGGGCTTGAGGGCGTAGAAGATGTCGCGCGTGAGCTTGAGGATGTCGTTGGTGTCAACCTTTACGTATATCGCCTTCCCGCCCTTCTCGTTGATCGCCTTCGCTATCGTCTTGAGCCTCTGGGTTTTTCCCATCCCGAGGGGGCCTACTATGCTCAGCGCTATCGAGCTTCTATTCCCGATAACCTCGGAGATTATCATCTGGAGGCGCATGTCGACCTCCTGGTAAACGTGAATGCTCTCGACGTCGCTTATCCCCTCGCTTGCCAGCTGTTCGAAGGGATTCTTTGAGAGGCCGTACACCTCGTAGGACTGTGCAGGGTAAAGCTTAAGGCCTTCCATTTCACCCACCGAATGTTTTAAAGGGCTTTCAATATAAAAACCTGTTCATCGGTGAGCGGAAATGATTCTCCTAGTAACGGCCCCGCAGGGCAGGGAGGGGGACGCAATCCTCGAACTTGAGTGGGCCATTGGCAGGGTTAAGGTGAAGGGAACGGACTGGAGAGGTGTCCTTCTGGCTGAAACGCCACTCGGAAAGGAGGAAGCCCTCGAAAGGCTCAGAAAGTTCGAGACCCAGGCGATACAGAGGGTTGTCCCCCTCGATGAGCTCGTTCCAGCCAAATGGGAGGCAATTGAAGATACAGTTTTGAGGCTCGCCCGGGCTATCAACGGTAGCTTCGCGGTCAGGGCAAAGGTGAGGGGGAACAGGAAGCTGAAGGAGAGGGAGCTTGAAATCAGGCTCGGCTCCCTTCTCGTTGAGCGCTTCGGTCTGCCGGTTAACCTTAGCGACCCCGACTGGACTGTGGTTGTTGAAGTCCTCGGAAAGAAGGCTGGCGTTGGCCTTCTCAGGAGGGGCGAGCTCCTCCGCTTCAAAGTCGAGGATTAGTCCGAGGGGTATAAATAGGAATTCACCCAACGTTTTAACATGAGGCTGAGGCATGTTGCCCTGCTCGCCATCGTCCTGTCCATTGTCTTCCCGGCCCTGCTCATCATCAAGCCCCACCTTAGGAGCACCCCGCAGGCGGGCCAGGGTGAGGGAATCGTACCCCTTCCAGAGCCGAGGCTCACCGGCGGAATGAGCGTCGAGGAGGCTATAGCCAAGAGGAGGAGCATACGCTCCTACCGCGACGAGCCACTAACCCTGGAGGAGCTCTCCCAGTTGCTCTGGGCAGCTCAGGGGATAACCGACTGGAAGAGGAAGTACCGCTCGGCCCCGAGCGCCGGCCCTACCTACCCCTTCGAGATATACGCTGTCGTCGGGAACGTCAGGGGGCTGTCCCCGGGGATATACCGCTACGACCCCTTCAGGCATGCCCTCATCGAGCTCCGGAAGGGCGACTTCAGACGGGAACTTCAGAAAGCCTCTCTGAACCAGGAGTGGGTAGGCGAAGCCCCGCTGGATATAGTCCTCGTCGCCTTCTACGAGAGAACCACTAGGGTCTATGGAGAGCGGGGAATCAGGTACGTCCACATGGAGGCGGGTCACATAGGTGAGAACATCTACCTTGAGGCGACTTCCCTGGGACTGGGAACTGTTGCAGTTGGGGCCTTCGACGATGAGCGGGTTGCCGAGATACTTGGCACACTTGGAAGTCCGCTTTACATCTTCCCGGTGGGTGTTCCAAGTGGTTAGCCTCGACCACAACACCTTCGGCTACCTGACCTTCGCCTTCATAACCCTCTCAGTCCTGAGCGGTGCGATGATACTGCTCTCCCCCAGGAGGAGCCTCTGGATAAAGCTCCACGCAATTCTGAGCGTCTTAGCTTACATCCTGATGTTCATAACACTCTGGCTCGTCCTCTGACCCAAAGTTTAATTAGTGGTTTGCCCATTCAGTCTTGGGATGAAAATGCTCGACGTTGAAGAGGTCATTGAAATGCTCTCAAAGTTATCCTACGAGGAGGCTTTAGCTTACTGGATAAAGAGCGAAAGGGAAGAGGCCGAGTTCTACCGTCAGCTTGCGGAACGCGCCAGAAACCTCGGCCTTCCTGAAAGCCTTGTCGAGGCCTTTGAAAAGCTTTCAAAGGATTCCGAGAGGCATGCAGGAGAACTGACGAGGCTCTTCAGGGAGAGCTATTCCAAGGAACCTGAGAGCGATATACCGCCGATAGAGGTCCTCTCCGTCCTCGAAAAGTTCGAGAGGGCTGATCAGACCGAGGAAGTCCTGAGAACTGCCATGGAGAGCGAGCTCATAGCGATGAACGCCTACAAGACCCTTGCCGAGAAGGTTGAGGATCCGAAACTAAAGGAGCTCTACCTCAAGCTGGCGAACGTTGAGAAGACCCATTATGAAATCCTTAAGGGGGAGTATGAAAAGCTGGGTGGTTGAAATGGTTGTTGAGATTTTGAACGAGATAAGGAAGCTGAACGAGCGCGAACTCCTCAGCTACTGGATTAAGGGCGAATACGAGGAGGCCGAGACCTACTGGAAGCTTGCCGAGCGCGCTAAGGAGCTCGGCCTTCCCGAGAACGTCGTGGAGACCTTCAAAAGGCTCGGCGACGAGTCCAAGAGGCACGGCGACGAGCTTTTCAAGATATACCGCGAAGAGCATGGAGAAGAGCTCGTTGAGGTTAACGTCCCAAACGTTGAAGCGTTAAACATCCTCGGCAAGTTCTGGAAGGTTGAGGACATAAACGATGTCCTCAGAAATGCCATGGAGAGCGAGAAGCTGGCGGAGACGATATACAGGAAGCTCGCAGAGGAATGCAGCAACGAGAGGCTCAGGGAAACCTACCTCCGCCTTGCGGAGATAGAGAAGGGTCACTACGAGGCTTTGGCTTCACTCTGGAAGTCCCTCGGGCTGGAGGAGTAGGGATGGAGGGCCTTGAGGATACCCTGAAGCAGTTTAGGGACGTGCTCCTTTCCCTCTCTGAGAGGGGTATCTTGGCCTACTGGACCTTTGGTGAGTACGAGGAGGCGAGGATATACTGGGAGCTGGCAAAGAAGGCGGAAGAACTCAGACTTCCACCCGGGCTTATCTCCACCTTCAGAAAGCTCGCCAAGGAATCGGAGGAGCACGGCGATGGACTCAGGAGGCTCTACGTAAAGACCTACGGCGAGGAGCCGAAAAAAGTTAACCTCCCCTACATAGAGGCCCTCAGCCTCGCGAGGGCTCTCGGAGACCCCTCAAACCTTGAGTTCGTCTTCAAGATAGCCATGGAGACCGAGCTTGTCGCCAAAAAGCTCTATGAGCACTTAGCTTCAATAACAGAAAACAGGGAGGCAAGAGAGCTTTACAAGTTCATAGCAAACGTTGAGTGGGCCCACTACCAGAGGCTCCGCGGCGAGGCTGAGCTTATGGGGGTTGACGTCAAGAAGATAGAGGAGGAGATAATGAAAGAGGGCTTCCTCTGACTACTTTTTGGCCCCTTTCTTCTCCGCCTTGGCCTTCTTGGCTTCCTCCGCCTTCTTCCTCAGCTCCTCGACTTTCTCGGGCTTCAGAGGTATGAAGCGGTCTGCTTTGTTGTCGTAGTTCGCTAAGAGAAAGTCCCTGCTCATCTGAAGCGCTCCGGTAGGACAGACGTCAACGCACTGGCCACAGTAGACGCATCTCGCCGTCCAGAGGGCCACTTTCCTTATCTCCGGTAAGTACACGAAGACTCCAGCGGGACAGACGTTGACGCACATCCTGCATCCGACGCACTTGTCCACGTTGTAGGCTATCATCCCCCTGAAGTCGTCAGGAATAGGAACCGGCTCCGTCTTCGGGAAGGGGTTGGTCGCTGGTTTCCTGAGGAGGTTCCTGAGGACTGTTGGAACAAGCGGAGGTGCCCTCACATTATCACCTCCATAGCTATGAGGAGCGAGCCGACGAGGGAAGCAAGGAAGACGTTCTTCCAGAGGAAGTCGACCGCCTGCGTTATCTTCAGCCTTCCGGTTACCGCTCTAAAGACGCTCTGGACGACGAAGAGCAGGGCAAAGACCTTCAGCGTGTGGAAGAGCAGGTCTGCAACGTTTGCCGAGAGACCGGTGAGGTTGAAGTAGCCCGAAATCCCCCAGGGGAAGAATATCGCCACGACCAGCGAGGCCGAGATGAAGGCCTTCATGGCGTTCGTCAGCTTGAGCAACGCCAAGTACCTCCCGCTGTACTCAACTAAAAGCCCCTCGGCTATCTCCTCCTCCGCATCGGGTATGTTGAAGAACCCGACCTCTATCTCGCTCGCCAGCCAGACGGTGAAGACGTAGAGGAGTATTACCGCCCCAACGAAGCTCATTGGAGTTCCTATCTCCCAGATGTTGTGGACGTAAAAGACCCCCATGCTGAAGGGCTTCGGAACGCCGAGCTTTCCTATGCGCCACATTATCGTGAAGATCGCCAGCATCATCGCTGGTTCCCTCGACACCATTATCGTCGCTTCTCTAGCCGCTCCTATCTTCGCGTAGGGATTGCCGGAGCTTATGGCACCGACTATCTTGAAGAAGCTGATCAGCGTTAGCAGGTAGATGAAGACTATCACGTCGCCCTTGCTGGCCAAGATTGGCGTGAAGCCAATCGGAGTGTAAGCTAGGAGCGCTATGGCGGTGGCTAAAGCTAAAACCGGAGCTGCTCTGAACATGTAGTTCGCCGTGCTCGGGATTATCGTCTCCTTGCTTGCCAGCTTGAGGAAGTCGTAGAGCGGCTGCAGTATGGGTGGCCCAATGCGCCTCTGCATCCTCGCGACCAGCTTCCGGTCTATCCCCTCCCAGATTAGTGAAGCCAGTGAGACGAAGGCGTAGAGGCCGAGCAGTCCAACAGCGGGGTAAACCAGCCCGGTAACGGCGTCCATTTTCCTCACCTCGAACAGCTCGACCCCACTGGAGTCGGGTCTCCCTTGATATCGGGGTTTATCTTGCGCGTCTTCTTTATCGAGGCCTTTAGGAGGTCTTTCTCGGTCAGTATCTTCCTCTTACCGTCCTGTATCACTGCAACCCTGTCTGTACAGCTCAGGCACGGGTCTATTGAGGCAACAGCAACGACAAAATCGGCCACCTGGTCGCCTATGACTCCCTTCGCCACAGCGAAGAGGTTCGGGAACGTAGGTTCTCTCGGCTTCCAGCGGAGCGGTTTGTCGCTCCCCTTCTTCCCGCGGACGTAGTGGACGAGCTCTCCTCTGGGAGCCTCGTACCTCCCTATTCCCTCCCCGTCAACCATAAGGCGGAGCTTCGCGTAGAGGACGTTGTCCTTCGGGAAGGCCTTTATCTTTCCCTCTGGCATCTGATCGAGAGCCCTCTCGATGAGTTCCAAGCTCTCCCACAGCTCCCCTATCCTGACCGCCATCCTGTCGAAGACGTCTCCCCTCGGCCTCTCGCCGGTAACGTCCTGAGGCATTACGGGCTTTATCCCGAGGTCCGGGTAAACACCCAGCCTTTCGCTCCAGCGCGCATCGTCCCTTATTCCACTCCCCCTTCCCGTTGGACCGACCGCACCCTGCTCAAGGGCAACCCTCTTGCTTATCACCGCGGTATCCCTGAAACGGGCCTCTATCGTCGGGTCGTGGAGGAAGGCTTCCTCAATCTGCGGGAAGACCTCGCGGTAGTATTTGATCATGTCGAGGATTATCCGCCTCTTCTTCTCGTCTATGTCCCTTCTCACGCCCCCAATGGTCACCATGGAGTAGTTCACGCGGTTCCCGCTGACGGCCTCAAGCGTGTCCATGACTTTCTCCCTCGCCAGCCAGGTGAGGTGGAGCAACGTGTCGTAGCCTATGTCGTGTGCTAAAACGCCGAGGTTGAGCAGGTGGGAGTGAATCCTCTCCAGCTCGCCGATGATGACGCGTATGTACTCGGCCCTCTCCGGGACTTCGATGCCCCCGGCTTCCTCGACGGCCCTCGTGTAGGTGTGGTTGTGCGAAAAGGAGCATATCCCGCACATTCTCTCCGCTAAGTACATTATCTGGATGTAGTTCCTCCTGAGGGCTATCCACTGGATTCCGCGCAGGTTGTAGCCGAGCTTCACGTCAACGTCAACTATTCTCTCGCCGTCTAAGGTGAGTATGAACTTCTCAGGCTCTTCTAAACCGGGATGAATCGGCCCGAAGGGTATCTTCACCCAGTACTCGACCTTATCGGTCATGCTTTCTTCCCTCCCTTTAGATAGTATGGATGACCAGCGTTCTTGACCATCTCATCCGGAACGCCCTTGTCGTCGAGGCGGAGCGGGTAGATCCCCTCTGGGAAGTCGTCCGGTAAAAAGAGCCTCCTCTTGTCGGGAGCGCCCTCAAAGTCTATGCCGACCATCTCCATGCCTTCCCTCTCGAACTGGAGCGCTATGGGAAATATGTCGCTCACATCGGGAATTACCGGGTCGTCCTTCGGCGCGTGGACGTCAACTATCAGGGAAACCGCCGGAGCATCGTCGTAGTGGATCACGAGGTGGCTGAGGAAGCCCAGCTCGTCCCCCCAGTCCTGCTCGATTCCTATCGAGTAGTGTGCTTCTCTATCGAGCGCTTTTATGAATCCCATCAGCTCTCTGTACTTCTCCCTCGGAACTCTAACCCAGACCCTCTCGCGCCCCCATCTGTTGGTCTTTACTTGAACTTCCGCCTCGGGGAAGCGGTCAGCTATTGCCTTCGCGACCTTTTCGGCCTTGGTAGGCTCTTTAACCTCGTTTGCCTCGCTAGCGGGATTATCATTCATTCTTCACTCACCTCCGGGATTTTTCCTTTCAGGATTTTAGCCAGCTTCTCCAGTGCCAAAACGACCCCCTGGAGTATCGCCTCGGGCCTCGGCGGACAGCCCGGGACGTAAACGTCTACGGGAATAACCCTGTCGAGGGGTGCGTTGGTGAAAGGACTCTCGTAGAAGACTCCACCACCGGTCGGGCACGCCCCAACGGCTATAACCATCTTGGGCTCCGGTGTCTGCTCGTAGGCCAGCTTAACCCTCTCAAGGCTCTGGTTGGTTACGGGGCCGGTGACGAGAAGTATATCAGCGTGCCTCGGACTGCCGACGAGCTTTACGCCGAAGCGCTCGGCGTCGTAGCGCGGTGTTAGCGCCGCTATTATCTCTATGTCGCAGCCGTTGCAGGAACCGCTGTTGATGTGAAATACCCATGGTGATTTCCCTATGAACCTGCAGAGCTGGGCTATTCTCCTCTCAAGCCTCTCGCGCTCGCTCCGGTTTTCCTTCTTCCCCTCGACTGGAACCTTGATGCTCACTCTCTCACCTCCTCAGCCCCATATGAGCCCTTGCTTGCGCAAGCGCCGTTCTCACTATCGTTCGAACGTCCTTGACGGATCGTGGAAAAGCATTTTCATGCATAAAACGGCCTATTCCCCAGTTGGGGTAACTTCTACTGGCTCTGTTTTCACTGTTCGCGCGTTTGATCCGCCTTTCGGGCGGGAAGTGATAGCAAACCTCATAGTTCTGCCTCATCTATGTTCACCCCCAGATTAGGAGAACTCCCATGACGAAGGCCGTCGTTATCACGAGGTAGCTAGCGTAGTCGGTTAGTAAACCGGTGTGCTCCCTCCTGAGAGCTGTGAAGAAGTTCTTGAGGGCGTAAGTTAAGCCCCACATGACGTTCCGTCCAGTGTAGTGGCCCTCTAAGTGCTCGAAGCCCGGGATGACCTTATCTGGATCCTCGGCGCTTATAAATATCTTCGTTCCGGGCCCGGTTTTCCTCGTCCCCATACCGCTCCTCTTCGCCCACTGGTCGAGGAGGTAAGCTAAGATGAGGCCGATGATGAAGACGAAGACGAAGTAGAGGGCATCCCAGTAGCCGAACACATCAACCACCTCCCATGAGCGTCGCTATGTAAGCCAGCTGATTTTCGAGAGCCTTCGCAGCTGGAATCATGATCTTGTCGCTTATCTGCCACGGGAAGAGGCCCATGACGATTATTGCCGCGGTTAAGATGATCATCGGCCAGAGCATGCTCTTTTCCGGGTCTTTAGCCTCCATGACCTTTTCGCTCGGCCTTCCGAAGAAGGTGTAAAGAACCCTGACGTATGCTGCTGTACAGAAGGCAGTCCCTATTATCGCTATCGCGCCCAGGACTGGATTGAAGATGGCCGAGCTCTCGTAGATGAGCCACTTGCTCGCGAAGCCGTTCAGCGGTGGCATTCCTATTATTGCAGCAGCTCCAATGAGGAATGCGAACGTTGTTTTCGGCATCGTCTTAGCTAAACCACTCAGCTCGTTCAAATCCCTCGTTCCGAGCTGATGTATAACCGCTCCAGCAATGAGGAAGAGCAGGCCCTTCATGAGCGCGTGGTTGAAGGTGTGGTAGATCGCTCCAGCTAAGGCTATCTCGCCGGTCTGGCTTCCGTAGGCCGCTAAGCCGATACCAATTCCGAGGAGGATGTAGCCTATCTGCCCGACCGAGGAGTAGGCTAAAAGTCTCTTCATGTCGGTCTGGATTACCGCCATCGCGTTGCCGACGATTAGGGTGATGCAGGCGAAGAGTATTATGAGCCACCCGACGGTCTTCACGCTTACGCTCGCCCCGTAGATGCTGAAGGCTATCCTCGCTAAGGCGTAGATTCCCCCTATCTTGATGACCAGACCAGAAAGCATAGCCGAAATCGAGCTTGGCGCCGCTGGATGGGCATCGGCGAGCCACATGTGAACCGGGGAAGCACCGCTCTTGAAGAGAAGTCCCGAGATGAAGAGCGCTAGCGCGACCTTTCCAACGACGGTTGCGTTCTGGGAGAGCTTTATGGCGAGATAACCCATTGTTAAAGTCCCGTATTCGCCATAGAGTAGCGCTATGCCGAGCAGAATCAGGGAGCTCGCTATCGAGCCGACGAACATGTACTTTATGCCCGCTTCAATGCCCTCCCACGTGTCGTTCCTGAAGGCAACGAGGGCGTAGCTGGCTATGCTCATTATCTCAAGGAAGACGTAGAAGTTGAAGAGGTCGCCGGTTATCGCTATGCCCAGCATTCCGAGCTCTAGGATGATTATGAGCGTGTAGTACTTGTCCAGCCCGGTGTCATGCCTCATGTAGCCGAGGGAGTAGATTACCGCCATGAAGGAGACGAAGGTAACCATCAGCACCATTAGAGCGCCGAAGAGGTCTACCTCCCAGACTATCCTTATCGGGAAGCCAACGCCCTGGCCGAGCGGGCTTTTTGCACCGAGGGTGTAGAGTATCGTCCCGTTCTCGTAGACCCAGTAGAAGACCCACGAGCCTACCGCGAGCGTTGCACCGCTTATCAGGACGGCCCAGGCTTCCCTCGCCTTTCTTCCCGCTAAGCTCACTATCGGCATCGAGAACGCTCCGAAGAGCGGGATGATTATGAGGTAGGGAAGTATCTCCGCGCTCATCCCCTCAACCTCCTTAAAGCCCTCACGTCAAGGGTTCCGTAGTGGCGGTAGGCGTTAACGGTCAGGGCTATCGCAAGGGCCAAAACACAGACGCCGATGACTATGCTCGTCAGGACGAGGGCCTGTGGAAGCGGACCGACCATCGGGCTCTTCAGCGTCTCGTAGCCGGTGTAGATTGGCGCCGTCGGGATTTCGTTGAGCTCTATACGGTAGCCGAGGCTTATGAGGAGCAGGTGGATGCCCGAGTCTATGATGTCCAGAGCAAGGATCAGCTTGAGCAGGTTGTTCTTTGCGAGGAAGGCGTAGATGCCGAGGACTATGAGCAGGAAGGCCGTTATGAACTGGAACTGTATCATTCCCTCCACCTCCTGTAGAGCGCTAAGCCGGCCATCGCGCTGACAAGGCCTGTGAAGACCTTCAGCCCGACCGCTAGGTTCATTATCGGAAGGTAGCCCGCTGAAAGGAGCGTCCCTGGTTTTCCGTTGAAGAAGGGCCCGTTGTGCCAGAGCGTGTTGTAGAAGAAGGCAACGCCGATTCCGAGCATCGCCGCGCCGAGAAAGGCTAAGCCTCCTATCCCCTCAAGGGCTGAGTAGAGGTTCTTGTTGAAGTGCCTCTTCATCTCCTTAAGCCCGAAGGCCAGCAGGAAGAGTATTCCGGCCCCGGCTATTGTTGCCCCGCCCTGGAAGCCGCCTCCCGGGGTCAGGTGACCGTGTGCAACTATGTAAGAGCCGAAGATGCCTATGAGGGGTATCGTGGCCCTCGCGGCGGTTCTCACTATCACTCCCATGTCATCCCCAATGCAGTTCACCTCTCATCCCTCCTCCAGGGTCTGAGAAGCGCTACGGCTCCAGCGATGGCAGTGAAGAGAACGGTCGCCTCTCCGAGGGTATCGTAGCCCCTGTAATCAAACACTATGTCCGTCACTATGTTCGCACCGCCGACCTCTTTTAGTCCGTGGGTGATGTAGTAGTTGTCGGTGTACCTCAACAAGAGCCACTCCTTCCCCCCCGGCCCGAACTTGAGGCCGTAGTTGGGATTAGCCACGTAGAGGAGCACGCCAAGGATGAAGAGCAGTGAGAGGTAGGCTATCGTCTTCTTCATCCTTCCACCTCCCACCTCTCGGTCTTCGCTATTCCGTAAACCACAAGCGCAGTCACGACACCCGCTCCGACCGCCGCTTCGGCTATGGCAACGTCCGGTGCGTGGAGGGTGTAGAACTCAAGGCTGAGGAGCAGGCTCATCCCCGCGGACATCAAAGCCGCCGCAAGCAGATCCCTGAAGCGAATCGTGAGATAGGCCGTGATGAGCACTCCCAGCAGGACGATGGCCTGGATTGCCATGTCTATCGTGAGGGCGTTCATGCATTCTCACCCCCGAGCTTCTCCTCGTAGGCGTCTATGACGGCCTTTGCCGGCTTGTAACCGCTCAGGTGGGCAGCTTTGGCTATCGCGTGCGCACCTGTCGGGTTCGTCAGGAGTAGGGCTATCAGCGCGACAATGCTGTGGAGGCTCATCTGAAGGTACTTTGGATCGCCCGTGACGTGAAGCCTGTAAAGGGCGTGGGTGAAGACCGCCAAGACGGCGAATATCGTTCCGAAAGTGGTGCACTTCGTCGCACCGTGAAGTCTCGTGTAGACGTCGGGAAAGCGGTGCAGGGCGATGCTCCCTAGGGTGTTGAAGGTCAGGCTTATCGCCAAGAAGGCGTAGATGAGATAGCTCACCCAGTTCACGCCAATCCCCCCTGGAGGTAGCGCGCTATGGCGAGCGTCCCTATGTAGCTCAGCAGGGCGTAAACGATGGCTATGTCGATGTAGATCGTCCTGTCGTACGCTGCTCCGAGGAGAAC
>NZ_JALUFF010000050.1 GCF_027052235.1 Thermococcus sp. | reverse complement strand
CGTTGTACTCTTCAGCTTCCTTGATGGCCCTGTTCACGGCGTTTATGCTCAGCCTGTCGCTCAAAGCTGAGATAGCCTGATCGGGAAGGTTGTGGGCCTCGTCGAAGACCACTATCAGGTCGGAGTAATCGATGCCCAGCGAGCTCATCAGGCTCTCCCTTATGCTCGGGTTGAGGGCGTACAGGTAGCTCGCCACTATAACGTCGGCCTTCTCGGCTATCTTTCTCGTCAGGTCGTAGGGGCAGAGTTCGAGGGTCTCTGCATAGCTCAATATCTCGGCCGGATGGCTCGGCTCCTGAAGGAAGAAGCGAACTAGCTCGTCAAACTCGGCCTTCTTCTTTTTCTCGTTCTCGTAGAAGGGACACTTCCCGAGCTTCTTCAGGTTCCTGCAGACGACCATAGCTGTGTAGGCGTCGCTCGTGTACTCCCTTAGGTAGCTGTGGAGGCAGAGCTCCTTTCTGCTCCTCAGCTCGACACCTGAAACCGGGCTCTTGGCGTTTATCGCCTTCAGCTCCTCTATAACGCGGTCCATCTGCCTGTGAGTCCTCGCGAGGTAGAGAACCTTGAGGCCGAGCTCTTTGGCAACGGGGAGAACTCCGGCCAGAACGCTTATCGTCTTCCCAAAGCCGGTTGGCGCTTCGATTATGGCGTTCTCTCCCCTCTCTGCAGATTCCCTAACGAGCTCGATGAACTCAAGCTGGTGCTCCCTTGGTTCGTAGGGGAAGTACTCCAAACCGGGTTCACTCATGGGAAAGGGTTTTAACACCTCTCTTTTAACCTTTCCCGTGGTTGAAATGGAGGAGAAGGAGTGGAAGATAATCGAATACGTCATCGAGGCCCTCCTGATATGGTGGCTCGGCTACCTCTTCCTCTACCAGAACTACCTCCTTCACAGGTGGCACAGGGGGCTTCCTCTCCCGTCCAGATGGCCCTTCGTCGTCGGCGGTCTGGCCATGGCGCTGGCCTTTCTGGCCTACGAGTTCTGGAAAATTGAGAAGAAGCCCGGGGAAGTTAGGGGAGCCGGCGAAGGGTAATCCTGTGCTCTCCCTTTATTTCAAGCCCCCCGAAGTCCTCCTCATTGACCTCAAGGAGGGACTTTCCAACCTCAACAATAGCGCTCCCTGAGGAGTTGTGGTGCTCAACGTTCTCAACGGAGTCGTCCTTAACCTTAATGACGAACTTCCCCGTTTCGCCCTCTCCAACAATCTCAAAGCTTCTAAGACCTGTTGAGAAGCGCAGGTGCCTTACAAGATGGGGCAACTTTTCCCCCGTCAGGTTCCTCACGTAGAACTCCTCACCGCCAAGGGGCAGGAGGACTCCCTCTATCTCTCTATAACTCTCCGCGAACCTGCAGACGGCCAGCCCGAAGCCCCTCGCCAGCTCGGAGAGCTTCCTTCCGAGAAAGCGCTCGACGAGGTCGGCGGAGGCCCTTGAGATAAGCCTTTCATCCTCAACGGAGAAGGAGAGTATGAGCAGGCCCTTAAAGCCCTTCATCACGTAGGTTGCAGTGGAGTCCGCAAAGGTCACCTCAAGGGAGCCCTCAAAGTCGAACCTGAGAAACCTTCTCCTTAGGGAAATTCTCGCCCTGAGCGGTCCCTCTCCCGTAACTTCACCCTCAAAGGGAAGGGAGCGAAGGAGTTCAACCGGTTTGGACGTTACCCACCTTACCGCGTCCCAGTCCCCTGAGAACGGAAATTCGAGGGTTCTTGATTTCATCCATGGACACCCTTGTGCTCTACTGGAAAATATTGGTGTGGAGTGTTTAAAAATTTAAGGTAGGGTCAGAGCTCAAGCTCGCCGATGTGCTCAAGAACCTTGACCATCAGCTTGACACCGGCATCAACGTCCCTCTCGTCAACCACTTCCGTGTTCGAGTGGATATAGCGCGCTGGAACGCTTATCGCCCCGGTTGGCACACCACTCTTAGTCAGGTGTATTGCACCTGCGTCGGTTCCTCCTCCAGTGAGGATGTCCCACTGGTAGGGTATCTCGTACTTCTTCGCCAGCTCCTCCATCCACCTGACTATCGTCGGGTGGCAGATCACCGAGCGGTCCATGATCTTTATCGCAGTTCCCTTTCCGAGCTCGGTTATGTGCTTGTGCTCAGGAGTGCCGGGAACGTCAGCTGCTATTGTAACGTCTATGGCGAAGCCGTAGTCGGGGTCGATACCGAAGGCAGAAACTTTAGCACCGCGGAGGCCCACCTCTTCCTGGACGGTTGCGACGAAGTAGATGTCGGCGTCGCTCTTCTCAAGCTCCTGAGCTGTCTTAACGAGGGTGTAGACGGCTATCCTGTCGTCGAAGGCTATGCTAACTAAGCGGTGCTTCCCGAGTCTTTCAAGCCTGCCGTCCCAGGTGATAATGGTTCCTATCTTAACTCCCATCTCCTCGGCCTCTTCCCTGCTCTCCGCTCCGATGTCGATGAAAACCTGCTCCCAGGTCGGTGCCTTCTTCCTCTCCTCTGGCTTCTGGATGTGCGGGGGAACCGAGCCACCGACGCCGTAGATGAACTTCCCCTTGTCAACCCAGACCTTGAACCTCTGGGCTATCAGAGTCCTCGGGTCAACGCCTCCAACGGGGGCAACGCGGAGAAAGCCGTTCTTCTCGATGTGAGTAACCATTAGGCCTATCTGGTCCATGTGAGCAGCGAGCATTACCTTTGGGCCGTTTCCTTTCCTGTGGGCTATGACGTTCCCGAGCTTGTCGACCCTTATCTCGTCGACGTAGGGCTTGAAAGCCTCTATCACAACGTCCCTTACTCCCAGAAACTCGTATCCGGAAACGCCCGGAGCCTCAACGATTTTCTTGAGCAGTTCAAAATCCACCATGGCCACCGCCTCCGTTTAGATTTCCGTCTGAATGTTGGGGGGCAGATATTTAAGGTTTTCCAAGGGCGAGAGCAGTCCATCAACGGTCAGACAGTCTCTTCTGAATAAAACTTTATCTAGGGGTAGATTCTCACCCCCATCGCCCTCTCCCCGTTGTCGTAAATCTCGCGGATTTTAAAGAGATACGCCGGCGTTTTACTCCAGTCCCTCGGCTTCTTGGGCCTGTGAAAGACGTCGTGGACGGCGTTGGTGTACTCCCATATCTCATCTCCCTCGTGAACCTCGACCTCACAGCGAACCTCGTAGGAAGTACTCGGTGGCGTGAAGAAGAGTATCGTCGCCTCTCTGCTCCCCGAAATAACGTTCTGCCACGTGTGCTTTTTCGCGAGCTCAAGGGAGACGAACTTCGTGAAGTCTATCTTCTCGCGGACGTATATCTCGTTCAGGAGGAATTCGAGGGCTTCCCTTGGGTTGTAGGGCCTCCTCAGCTCTTCCCTCAGCTTCCCTATCGTCTCCGCGAGAAGATCCTCACGGTGGATGAAGCCGATTCCCTTTATCGAGCCGTTTACTCCGGCTTTACCGCAGGTTATTATAGCGGCGTTGTGTCTGGTGAAGCCTATCAGAGCCTCCGGCCCGAACTTCCCCTCGGCGAGCTTCTTTATTCCAGCCACCCTCTCCTCGAAGGCGTAGCGGATGAACTCTTCCGGTAGCATCGAACCACCGCTTAAGATTGCCCTAAACTTAAAAACGCCTTTCGGTCTAGTAAACCACATGAAAAAGCCGGTATTGCTCGAACTGAACACCGTTCCATGCACCTTCATCGAGAGGCTCAACCGCTTCGTGGCCTTAGTTGATGTAAACGGGGAAACCAGAAAAGCCCTCGTCACAAACACCGGTCGCTTGGAGGAGTTCATGATCCCGGGGAGAAAAGCCTTTTGCCTTCCGAAAACCAGCGGAAAGACCGACTTCGTTCTGGTTGCCTTCGAGGACTTGGAGGGAAAGGGGGCCGTGATAGACACGAGAACTCAGGCCAAAGCCTTCGAGAGGGCCGTTGAGCTCGGATTGGTTCCCTGGCTCAAAGACTGCAGGATAAAGCGAAAGGAGGTTAAAGTGGGGAGCTCTCGCCTCGATTACCTCTTCGACTGCCCGGGTGGAGAAACCTATGCCGAGATGAAGAGTGCAGTTTTGAGGGGCGGAAAACGCGGAGAATACGCGATGTATCCCGACTGCCCGTCAACGAGGGGGCAAAAGCACATAAGAGAACTTATCGAGCTTAAAAAGGCCGGAAAAGGGGCGATGATATTCTTCATTGGGGCCATGCCAGGTGTTGAAAAGTTCAGGCCCTACGAGAGGGGCGATCCCGAGATAGCGAGGCTTTTGAGGGAGGCGGAGAAGGCCGGCGTTGAAATCCACGCCCTGAGCATCTCCCTGCTCCCTGGAAAGGGGGTCATCCTTGAGAGGCCAGAGCTTGAGATTGAGGTTTAAGAGAAGTTTTTAAACTGGTCGGGAAAACTCCTTTAGGTGATGGACATGGCGATAGTTGACGTCAGGATTCTGGTCGAGGGCGCGAGCGACGTTGAGGTCGTCAGTAAAGCTCTCCAGGGGCTTGCACTCGGGAGCGAGTACAACATCACGATTTCCTCGATAATCCCGACGACCAACGTTGAGATAGCCAAGAGCGCCGCGGCAGGCGCGGATTTGCTCATAATAGCGACCGACGCGGACAGAGTTGGCAGGGAGCTCGCCGAGAGGCTCTTCAACGAGCTGAGCCAGATGGTCGGGCACATAGAGAGGATGAAGCTCCCCCTCGGCCACGACTTAGAACACGTTGATGTAGAACTTGTCAGGAAGGAGCTCAGGAACACCCTCGTGAGGGCAGGCCTAAAGAGCCTTCAGGTTCTGCCGGAGTACATGGAGCTGAGGAAACAGCTGCTCGACATCAAGGGCAGGTACGACGAGCTGGCCGGCCAGTACGAGGCTCTATACAGGGAGCACGAAGAGCTCGGGAGGAAATACGAGGAACTCACGAGGGAGAGCGAGGCCCTGAGGAGGGAGAACGAGGCATTGAAGGAGTTACTTGAGAAAAAGATACAGCCGATGAAGCTCGAAGAGGCGTGGAGCAACCTCTTTCCGGCGGAGCCTCTTCCCGACGAGAGAATATTTGCAATAGCCGTTGAAAAGCTCGGCCTTGCCGGAAAGGTTATCGTCGGGCAGGGCTATGTCTTCGCCGAGGACTACGAGCTCATAGAGGAGCTCATGAGAACGGTCTACCTGAGCCTCTCCATTAAGGAAAGCCTTGAGGAGAAGGCCGAAGGGGAGAGCAGAGAGGTTGCAGAAGGACAGGAAAAGCCGGAAAAGCCCGAGGTCGTAGAGGACGCCGAGGTGAACCTCAACGAGCTCTGAAATCATTGAGGAGTTCGAGACCTACCTCGACCTTGAGGGCAAGAGCCCCAACACGGTTAGGATGTACTCCTACTACGTCAGGCGATACCTTGAATGGAGGGGAACGCTAAACGCGCGCTCCGCCCTCCGCTTTCTGGCCCGGCTGAGGAGGGAGGGCTACTCAAACAGGAGTCTGAACCTTGTCGTTCAGGCCTTGCGCGCTTACTTCCGCTTTGAAGGAGCGGATGAGGAGGCGGAAAAGCTCAAACCGCCCAAGGTTCCGAGGAGTCTGCCAAAGGCCCTAACAAGGGAGGAAGTTAAGAGGCTCCTCTCAGCTATTCCCCCGACAAAGAAGAGGGACAGGCTTATCGTTCTCCTGCTTTACGGTGCCGGTCTGCGCGTCAGCGAGCTCTGCAACCTGAAGAGGTCTGATGTTGACCTTGAGAGGAATCTCATAGTTGTGCGCGGGGGAAAAGGTGCTAAGGACAGGGTGGTCCCTATTCCGGCCTTTCTGAGCGATGCCATAAGGGACTACCTCGGCACAAGGAAGGATGAAAGCGAGTACCTCATAGTCGAGGACAGGCGGAAGAGGAAGGACAGGCTCTCGCCCAAGACAGTCTGGCATCTCCTCAAGAAGTACGGCGAGAAGGCTGGAGTTGAGGTGACCCCCCACAGGCTCCGCCACAGCTTTGCAACTCACATGCTCGAAAGGGGCGTTGACATAAGGGCCATTCAGGAGCTTCTGGGCCATTCAAACCTCTCCACGACGCAGATATACACCAAGGTCACAGTTGAACACCTGAGGAAGGCCCAGGAGAAGGCCCGGCTGATAGAGGAGCTGATTGAGTAAACTTAAGAAAATCAAAGCGCGTCCTTTCTCCTCAGAAGTGCAAGGTAGCTGGTGAATGCCCCGGTTGAGATTGTATCGCCGAGGCCTACAGTCGAGACCGGGTTCTTGACGAGCCTCGTCGGGATTATCACTATCTTGTACTCCCTTGTCCTGAGCCTCCTCTTCGCTTCCTCAAAGCGTAGCTTGACGTATTCACCGCGCTCGTTGTACGGGACGCTGAGACCTACTTTAAAGTCCTCAGGCGAGCGGATTTCACCGAGAGATGCCCTCGCCGCGGCCAAGGTCGTTGCGAGCTCCAGACTGCTCTTCAGCTCATCCTCGCCAAGCGGGTTGCCGGCGTGGGCGATGTACATGAGGTAGTATATGGTGTGTATCTGGAGAACCTCAAGGTTCATCTCGTCGATGAGTATCTTGCCACCAAGGACGGTGTCCTCTATCCTGTTGTAGGTGAATATCCTCTCGGCCAGCTCCGGGTAGCCGAGGGCGTTGAGCACATAGGCTATTTCGGACTCGTCCATTCCAACGCTGTCGACGAGCGGGAAGAGGTTGTAGATGACCTTCTTTCTGAGCTCGCGGTTCTGGATTGAGGCGAACTCAAGGTGGACCTTTATGTCCTTCTCGCGCTTGAGGAGGAGTATGTCCTTTTTAGCTTCCCTCAGGTAATAGTTTGCGTCCTTTCCGTCGGAATAGCGGAGCTTTATGCCCTGATATCCCGAGAGTATTGCCCCGTCGCTCATAAGGCCTATCTCGGGAAGGAAGGGCTTGAGCCTCTCCTCGGTGTATATCCTTATGCTCTCGAACCTCGCCGAGACTATAAAGCGGCCGGAGAAGGGAACCGTCACGGTCTCGTCCCCCAGCCTGAAGGTCGTCCCGGCACGGAACTCGAATATCCTGTTGACCTTAACCGGGTCGTTCTGGCGGTAGGCCTCGCGCGGGTGCTTTAGAACAAGCCTGCCGTCTTCAACAATGGGATAGAAGAGGTTGGCCTTTGGCACGAAGAGCTCGGCCTGCCTCTTCGCGAGATGAGGACTGTAGACTATCACCCTGCTGAAGTCGAGGTTTGCGAGAAGGTTTGCTATAATCCCCGCCTGTCCGCCCATCCTCTCGACGTCGTATTTGAAGTGCGAATCAAACCAGCCCTGGAGCTCCTCGTTGACGAGGGGAACCGCCATTGGCTTTCCTGTCTTGAGCGCGTGCACGAGTCTGGCAACGAAGTCCAGTGGTTCGTTTATCTCCCTCGGGTACTCGTCCATTCTCTTCTTTACTGCCTCGGCCCCGAACTCGTCTATCAGCCTCTGAACGGTCTCTCCCCTGAGGTAGACTATCGCGTCAACGTTCGTGTTGTAAGCTGTGAACATTGAGAGCCTTCTAGCCTCGTCGAGGAGCCCGATCATGTGTATCACCATCAGTGAGTAACTGAGGAATAGTGAAGGGAGCACTCTTAAAAGAGTTTCGGCAAAAATTAAAATTCAGTACTCGGTGAAGAGCCTTCCCAGTTCAGGTATCTTCTCCATGACGTCCATTTCCCTCAAGGAAAGCCAGAGCGAGGCCTGGTTGCTGGTAACGACAGGGATTCCCAGGTCTTCCTCAAGGGGCTCGATTATCTCGAACGTTCTCAGGTTCGTGCAGCTTATGAATATCGCGTCGGCTTCCTCGATAAAGCTGGCCTTCGCAAGGCGGTAGGCCTCGTAGGGCTCAAGCTTCCCGATCTGGGTGTTGTCCTCTATTCCAAGGCCTCTTATGTCAAGAACCTCAAACTCATTGGCTTCAAGGAACTCCTTTTCCCTCTGGTTTATCTCGTCGGTGTAGGGGGTTATTACTAAAATTGACTGGGCGTCGAGTACTTTGAGGGCCTCCACAACGGCAGTGCTCGTGCTCACAACCGGAACGTTAACCTCGTCCTCTATCTTTGCCTCAAGCTCCTTCTCGTAGTCCTTTCCGCCTATGAACGAACCGCTCGTGCACCCGTAGAGTATCAGCTCGACGCCGGCATCCTTAAGGAGCTTCGCGGCTTCAACGGCCAGAGCGTTCATGCTGATCAGTTCCTGCTCGTTGACGTTCCTGAGCGGAACTCTAGCAGTGTGGAGGGAAACACCGTGGGGCAGATACGTGTGGAGCTCCATCTCCATTGTTGTGTTCGATGAGGGAACTATAAGGCCGAGCCTTCCTCTCCATCCGTACATAATTCCACCGCTGGAACTACTCGCGGGTTCTATTAAACCTTTGGTTTTGGAAAAGGTGATTAAGTCCGGTGAGCACTTAGCCCGGTGGTTGTATGGAGCTGGATGAGGCCATAGCGCGGAGGACATCTGTGAGGTATTTCGATGAGAGACCCCTCAGCGAGGAGACAATCCTCAGGCTCGTGGAGAGCGCCATAAGGGCCCCTACAGCGAGCGGTCTTGAGAACTGGCTCTTTGTAGTGTTCCGGAGCGAAGAAGCCAGAAAAAAGCTCTACGACCTGATAGCTGAGGGAATGGTCGAATACTACCGCGCCGTCAACCTGCCGGAGGATAAGATGGAGAAGCTCAAAAGTAGGATGTACGAGGAGGGCATGTACAGGGCGCCGGTTTACATAGCGGTCTTCATAGACAGGCGCGTCCGATTCCTAAATGGAAGGAAGTTCGACGAGGTCGAGTTCATATGGAGTGTCGAGAGCGCGGCGATGGCCATTCAAAACCTCATGCTGAAAGCGACTGAACTCGGCCTCGGCACGGTCTACATCGGCGTGACGAACTTTCAAGGGATAGAGGAGAAAGTCCGGGAGCTGGCGGGCCTCGACGAGAACTACTACCTTGTCGGCGTCATTCCGGTGGGCTATCCAAGGGACGAGGTGAGGCCCCGGAAGAGGAGGAAAGGGTCGACCGATGTTGTGAAGTTCGTCTAAACGTTTTTATGCCCCGGCGGGGAAAGGGAGTGGGAGGAATATGATAGAGTTCGTAATACTGCTCGGCCTCATAGGCGGATGGCTCGTGATGGCAACGACGCTCTTCCTTATGCTCGCCTTCGGAAAGATGTGGGGCCTAGTTGGGGTTCTCTTCCTCGTTGCGTTCCTCGTGATGAACCAGAGGTGGAAGGCGCGCTACATGAGAACCATAGTGGACGCGACGCCGAGGGCCAAGGAGCTCGCCCGTCACATCTTTGAGATGAACGAGCTCATACTCCTCTCCTCCTACCTGATGTCGCTCGTCCTCTACACCGTCATCCAGAAGTACGTTGAGATAGTTGTCAGGTTGCCTCACCCGATAAGCCCGGTGGGATGAAAGATGAACGTGGTTGTCGTCAGATACGGTGAAATAGGCACGAAGTCGAGGCAGACGAGGAGATGGTTCGAGAACATACTAATGAACAACATACGCGAGGCTCTTGTCAGCGAGGGGATTGAGTTTAAAAAGGTCGAGGCCAAGCACGGCAGGGTTCTCGTGAGGACCAACAGGGCAAAGGAAGCGGTGGAGGTTCTTCAGCGGGTCTTCGGCATAGTATCGCTCTCGCCGGCGATGGAGGTTGAGGCTGAGCTGGGAAAGATAAACAGAACCGCCCTCAAGCTCTTCAGGAGGAAAAAGCGCGAGCTCGGCCTTGAGAAGCCCAAGTTCAGGGTCACCGCGAGGAGGATAACCAAGGAGTTCCCGCTCAAGAGCCCAGAGATACAGGCGAAGGTCGGCGAGTACATCCTTGAGAACGAGGAGAGCGAAGTTGACCTGCACGACTACGACATCGAGGTTGGAGTGGAGCTGATGGAGGGCAGAGCGTACGTCTTCGTGGACAAGATTAAGGCGTGGGGCGGTTTGCCGATAGGAACGCAGGGAAAGGTCGTGGCCCTGCTGAGCGGTGGAATAGACTCCCCAGTGGCGGCATTCCTCATGATGAAGCGTGGCGTTGAAGTTATTCCAGTCCACATCTACATGGGGGAGAAGACCCTTGAAAAGGTCAGAAAGATATGGAACCAGCTCAAAAAGTACCACTACGGCGGAAAGGCCGAGCTGATAGTTGTGAAGCCAAAGGAGCGCGATAGGATAATCCAAAAGCTCAAAGAAATGAAGAAGGAGAAGTACACCTGCGTGATGTGCAAGTTTATGATGGTGAGGAACGCCGACAGAATAGCCAAGGAGTTCGGGGCGAAGGGCATAGTGATGGGCGACTCCCTCGGTCAGGTGGCGAGCCAGACCCTTGAGAACATGTACATCGTCAGCCAGGCGAGCGATTTGCCAATCTACCGCCCGCTGATAGGCATGGACAAGGAGGAGATAGTGGCCATAGCGAAGAAAATCGGTACCTTCGAGCTTTCAACGCTTCCCGAGGACGAGATACCCTTCATCCCGAAGCACCCTGTAATAAGGGGCTCATGGGAGGAGTTCAAGAAAATTTATAAAGCGATATTCGGGGAGGAGCCGGGAAGGAAGGGGTGCTGAGAAGATGAACCTCCTCAGGCCCGCCCCGTACATAGCAATCTCACTTCCCTTCGTCTTTGCCCTGTCAATAACGCTTGTCATAGCCCATAACCCGTGGTTCTCTCTCCAGAACAACGCCTTCAGCGACATGGGTTCCCTGAAGAACCCGGCCAGGTGGTACTTCAACGGCTTTCTCATGGGATTCGCGGTTCTTGCGTTTATTCCTGCTTATGCAGCCTTCAGGAACGGCTTGTCTTACCTCATGCCCCTTGCCATGGTTTTTCTCTTCCTTGTGGGCCTCTTTCCTGAGGAGTTGCCCTACCATGCTCCCTCGGCGGTTCTGTTTTACCTCCTTGCTCTGGCGGACATAGCCATCGTCGGCTTCAAGCTCGGTGAGAAGGGCCTTGAGCTTGGCTACCTGTGGAGCGCACTTTCCTTTTTGACGCTGCTCTCAATGCTGACGATAGTTAAACTCAATCTCTTTGGGGGACTCGCGATTCCCGAGCTCATCGGGGCAATCTTCATACTATCGTGGTTCGTCTTCCTGGGAGGGCTTCTTTCAAGGGCTTTTTGAGGGCATCCCTTGGAGAATCTGAGCTTACTCGTCGTGCTCAGACGACTCTCAGCTTATGATCCATTTCCCTAAGAGTCTTATTGCAACGTCAAAGGACGGCTTGAACCAGCCCTCTTCCACGAAGTTTCAATTCTCCTAAAGTCTTATTGCAACTCATCATCACTTAGAAAAGGTGGTGCGTCCGCTTGGTTTCAATTCTCCTAAAGTCTTATTGCAACCACGTACTCAGGAACCTTGTCTGGGTCGTACTCGTTCTTGTTTCAATTCTCCTAAAGTCTTATTGCAACAGGTGATTCTCATGACCGCAGTGTTTATCTCTACCTCGTTTCAATTCTCCTAAAGTCTTATTGCAACCGGGTAGGGTTAATTTTTGACCCCCAGACCCTGAAGGGTTTCAATTCTCCTAAAGTCTTATTGCAACACGCTGACTGAAAGAGACAGAGAAGGGCCGGGTTAAGGTGAGTTTCAATTCTCCTAAAGTCTTATTGCAACTTGGATTGGATGTTGTGTCGAGTTCTACATGGGTTTTGTTTCAATTCTCCTAAAGTCTTATTGCAACCCCCTTCCTAATCACCAGAGCGAGGCCACCCAGCCCCGTTTCAATTCTCCTAAAGTCTTATTGCAACCGTTTCAATGTTCTGTTGCTTTTCCCGTTCCTCGAGTTTCAATTCTCCTAAAGTCTTATTGCAACCAGCGTACAGGGAAGAAAAAACCCACCCCCCCGCTCCGTTTCAATTCTCCTAAAGTCTTATTGCAACGAACATCTGACCTGTTAATCCTATACTCGTAGTAAACGGTTTCAATTCTCCTAAAGTCTTATTGCAACCCCTAGCTCCCACGACATCCCTGAACGTCCCCACAGGTTTCAATTCTCCTAAAGTCTTATTGCAACGAGAACGTGCTCTATCTCGCCGAGGAGGCGGATAACAGTTTCAATTCTCCTAAAGTCTTATTGCAACAGGGCGACTTTTTCCTCCGTTCGCCCAACAGAGAAATAAAAAACACTCGAATCTTATAAGCTTTTCCTCAAAGGGGTCTTAAACAGGCCCTGAGAGAGGTTTAAGCAGGGGGCATCTAAGGCGTTAACCAGGGAACTGGCTTCCAAGAGCACCGCCCCATCTTAATGCACACCTATGTACATGAAACTTCCGGAGACTTCATCAGGGTTTGATTAGCGACTAGTCCATTTTGGAACCCCAAAATCTTCAAAAAAACGGTTACGTTCGGATTTGGAGAGTTTTCAGCTTCCTCCCGTTCCATTTCCTGTTTTCGAAAGATTTTCGTTACAAATTTAATTTAAATCGTGACTTAATGTTAAATACTAACTTTCGGTTGTTAAAGAGTTCCAGAGAGCCGTCTGCCGGCAGATTGCAAGAAGGAGGTGTTAAAGAACGTTTTGGGAGAAAAGAAAGAATTATAGCGTGATAAACTGCATGGGCCAGCTTAAGCGGGCTCGACTACAACGTCCTTTTCCCCACCGTTCTCGACCTCATGAATCCTCCCGCCCTTCATGACCTCCCGGATTGCCAAGATCAGCAGGGCAAGGAGCAGGAATATGACGGCCGAAGTTCCGAAGAGCACCTCGTAGGCCTTTGTGGTCGGGATCTTAATCTTGACCCAAGGTGGAGCTCCGGGCGGGTGGAAGAGGATGTAGTAGGTGCTCATTATGGTGCCAGCGATGGCCGGCCCCCATGTCGAGCCGAAGTTTCTGAAGAGGCTGTTCGCTCCGGTTGCCACTCCCATAACCCTCGGCGGAACCGAAAAGACCAGCACGTTGATTAGGGAGATGTTCATCAGCGTTATTCCCGTTCCGACTAAGGTTATGAGCCCCACGAAGGCCCAGAGGTGGCTCGGTGGAAGCTGGGGGGCGTACTTCGACAGGATTCCCAAACCGATGGCCGCGGTGAGCGCACCGGTTAAGGCGACGGGCTTTGCACCGACCTTCGGCATGAGCTTTCCGGCTATTGGGGCAACTATGAGCATCACTAGAGCCATCGGCGTCATGAGTATTCCGCTCTGGAGAATGGTCTTCCCGAAGCCGAAGGGTGGCTTCATCTGGAAGATGTAGGTGTTCGCCTGGCTCATCATTGAGATGCCGAAGGCCGCGAACATTATCCCGATGTTAACTATGGAGGGGTTTCTAGCGGTTATTATCCCGAGCGGGATTATCGGGTTCTCGACCTTCCTCTCCCATAGAACCAGGAGTCCAGTACCAATGAGGGCCACCGCGAAGAGTGCCAGGGTCTCCCTGGCAGTCCAGCCGACGTTAGGTGCTCTCGTAACGGCCACGAGGGCCGGGACAACGGCTACCGTCAGGAGAACAGCACCGATCCAGTCAACCTTTCCCGGGTTTATGTAACGGCTCTCCCTCAAAACCTTCCACGCGAGGAAGAACATGAGAACCGCGAATGGCGCAGCGGAGTGATACGTCCAGCGCCAGCCCCAGTTCTGGGTAACCCAAGCGCCGAGGGGTAGTGCGATGACCATACCTACCGCGAACATCGCGCTTATCATTCCCTGAACCTGGGGAACCATCTCGGGCGGAAACTCCTCCCTAACGAGGGCAAAAGCGAGCGGGAATATCGCCATTCCAAAGCCCTGAATGGCTCTCGTAACGAGAAGCCACTGGAAGCTCGGCGCGAAGCCGTTCAGTATGACGCCGGTGGTGTAGAAGGCTAACGCGATGAGGAACATCTTCTTTTTCCCGTACATGTCGCCTAGCTTTCCAAACAGGGCAACGCTCACCGTTCCAACGAGGAGGTAGATTGTAAGAACCCAGCTGACGTCGTTCGGGTTTATCGCGAACTCCCTCTGGATGGTGGGCAAAGCCGGTGTGAGCATTGCCTCGGTGTACATGACGAGGAGTGGCAAAATGACAACAACCAGCATGGCCCTTTTTGCATAGCTCAGGTCGTAGGTTTCACCGTTCCTCTCAACGATCATATCTCTTCACCGATATGTCGAACGATATATCGCTTTATAAGCTTAGCGGTAGGGGTTATAAACTCACAGATAAAGTTCACACCATGTACCCCCTCCTCAGGAAGGCCATTAAAGAGAAGTTCGGCAGGCTGAACCGCCTCCAGCAGGATGCCTTCAGGGAGGTTAGCTTGGGAAAGAGCGTTCTGGTTATAGCGCCAACCGGCTCGGGAAAGACGGAAGCGGCAGTCCTTCCGGTCTTCAACGAAATCCTTGAGGAGAACCTTAAGCCGATTTCTGCCCTCTACATAGCTCCTCTCAAAGCCTTAAACAGAGACCTCCTCGACAGGCTCGAATGGTGGGGGAGAAAGCTAGGGATAAGCGTTGAGGTGAGGCACGGCGACACTTCGGCCTACAGGAAGGCGAAACAGGTCAAAAACCCTCCTCAGATGCTCATCATCACCCCCGAGACGCTCGGAGTTATCCTGACGGTTAAATCACTCAGAAAACACCTATCCAACGTTAAGTTCGTTATAGTTGACGAGATAGCCGAGCTCGTGGACAACAAGCGCGGTGCTCAACTTCTCCTCAACCTTGAGCGTTTAGAGGAGATAGCCGAGTTCAAGAGGATCGGCATGACCGCGACGGTCGGCAACGAGGATGAGGTGAGGGAGTGGCTCAAAGCGGACGTTATAGTGAAGCCCTCCTGGAGGAAGAGCTACCGCTTCCACATCCTATATCCAGAACCAAGCGGAGAAGACGAGGAGCTCGCGAGAAAGCTGAGCCTCTCGCCGGAGATAGCGTCTCGCTTAAGACTACTCTGGGATATCGTCGAGAGGCACGGGAAAGCCCTCATCTTCACCAACACGCGCCAGTTCGCCGAGATTTTAGCCCACCGGTTGAAGGCCTGGGGAAAGCCCGTGGAGGTTCACCACGGTTCCCTCGCCAAGGAGGCCAGGATAAGGGCGGAGAGAGCGCTCAAGGAGGGGAAAATCAAAGCGCTGATATGCACTTCATCGATGGAGCTCGGCATAGACATTGGAGATGTAGACGTCGTTATTCAGTACATGAGCCCGCGCCAGGTCAATCGTCTGGTTCAGCGCGCCGGTAGAGCTAAGCACAGGATAGGCGAGGTGAGCGAGGCCTACATCATAGCGACGAACGTGGAGGACTACCTCCAGAGCCTGGTCATAGCGAAGATGGCTTTAGAAGGCCGTTTTGAGGCCGTTGAGCCCATTGGAGGCCTCGACGTTTTGGCCCATTTCATAGTCGGCCTCCTCATCGAGCATAAGAGGCTTCCCCGCGAGAGGCCCTACGAGATAGCGAGGAGGGCATACGTTTACAGGGATCTGAGCTGGGAAGACTACCTCGACGTCCTGAAGGTTTTAGAAGATTCTAGGCTGATAGGCTACGACGAAGAAAAGGGCCTCCTCTACCTAAGGAGGGGAGCCTTCCAGTACTACTACGAGAACCTCTCCACGATACCGGATGAAGTTTCTTGGAGGGTCTTCGATGCAGGGAGCGGGCACGTCATAGGCAGACTGGACGAGAGCTTCGTGATGGACCTTGAGGAGGGCATGGAGTTCGTGATGAACGGGCGGAGCTGGATAGTGCTCAAGATTGACGATGATGCAAAACTCATCAAAGTCCGCGAGAGCAAGAGCCTCGAAAGTGCAATACCGAGCTGGGAGGGCGAGATGATTCCCGTTCCCTTTGAGGTCGCTTTCACCGTCGGAAGGCTGAAGAGGGAGCTGGCCTTTGACTTTGAGAAGGCGAAGGATCTTTTAAAGGGAGTCGAGTTCGAGGAGGAAGAACTGAGGAGGGCGATTGAGGAAATACGGGACGAGCCCTTCTCAACCGACAGGGACATCGTTGTGGAGAGCACCCCAAAAGCCCTGGTAATCCACGCGGACTTCGGCAACAGGGCAAACGAGGCCCTCGGTAGGCTTGTGTACTCACTCCTGAGCCTCACCTACGGAAAGGTCTTCTCAATGAGGAGCCAGGCACATGCCGTCGTTTTCAAAACGCCCTTCCATCTGAACCCGGAGGAGGTGAAGCGCTACCTTTACGGGGAGCCGGATAGCTTGGAGCCAATAGTCGCCCGCTCCCTCCGCGACTCCCACGCCTACAGATGGAGAATGCTGAACGTCGCGAAGCGCTTCGGGGCTTTGAGAAGAGAAGCAAGGATAAGGCGCGTTGAGAGGCTCTTCGAGGGGACGGTAATTGAGAGGGAAACCCTCAACGAGCTCTACCACGACAAGGTCGATGTAAGCAAGGGAAAGCTCGTCCTTGAGATGCTGAAAGCCGGTTCTCTGCGCGTGAAAACCTCCCTCAGGGGAGAACCCTCGACGCTGGCGAGTCTCAACATGACCGTTGGGGGCGAGTTCCTCCTGAGCGGGGCCCTTGAGAGGGACGAAATCCTTGAGCTCTTCAGGAAGAGGCTGCTCGACCACGAGGTCGTTCTGGTATGTACTAACTGCGGCTGGCACTCGAAGACAAAGGTCTCAAGGTTGAGAAACATCAAAGACAGGGAGTGCCCGCGCTGCGGCTCGAAGATGCTCGCCGTTGCCCATCCTATCGATGCGGAGGAGTTCCTGCCCGTTCTGGAGAAGGTTCGCCACGGAAAGTCGCTGGAGAAAAAGGAGGAGAGAACCTACAGAAAACTGCTGAAAGCGGCTGACCTGGTTGATTCCTACGGCTTCGAGGCGGTTCTGGCTCTGGCCAGCTACGGGACGGGGCCGGACACGGCAGCGAGGCTTCTGGCACAGTATAAAGGGGACGCCCTTCTGGTTGCCCTCATGGAGCGCGAGAGGCAGTTTATAAGGACGAGAAGGTTCTGGGTGAAGGAGAAGGGTGAGGAAGAAAACTCCTCGGATAAGAGCACATCATGACTCATGACCGTTCCAGAGCAACAACGCTCAAATATGTTGGCACCCCCTATACAGTATGGGTCTTCGATGAGGCCCAGTACCTGAGGTATTCAAACTACGACTACACGGCGCTCCTTGCATCCTTAAACGACGGCTACGAGAACATAACCGTAATTCTAACGGGATCGGAAGTTCAGATACTCGAGGAATTTTTGGAATTCAACGACAGGCACTCCCCTCTACAAAAGGGAGCACGAGATAATGCACCTCGAGCGCTTCAGCAGGGGCGAAAGCCTCCTCTACCTGAGGAGGGGTTTTGAAGAGCTCGGGATGAGGGTTCCAGAGCGGGAGCTGGAAAGTGCCGTTGAGGCACTTGACGGCATCGTTGGGTGGCTTAGGGAATACGGATGGATGAAATACAGGGGAAAGGATCACACGACTGCAATTGAAGAGGTCTTCCAGAGGGCAAAAAGGGACATAATAGACGAGCTTTCGCGGTACTCGCCAAGGTATCTCCGCATCGTGGCGGCCGTTGCTGAAGGCTACCGCTCGTGGAGGGCAATAAAGGAATACATTGAGAGGATAGAGGACCGGGAGATCAACAAGGGGACTCTCTAACACCGAGATAAAGAATCTCGTCCGCTATGGCTACCTAGAAAAGAGGGGGAACGAGTACCGGATAACAGACCCCGTCATAGAGAGGGCGCTCCGTTCCTGAGTGGTGAAGGCCCCACCAGTTACTGGTGGGGGTTCAGCTCAATAAAACCTGCCCTCACTCGCTACCGTAAATCTCGTTGAGAACCTTGAGGAACTCGCTGGCAGTGACAACGTCCCTGACGTCTATTCTCTCGTGGGTGGTGTGGGAAATGTCAAGGTTACCCGGGCCGAAGACTATCGTCCTTGTCCCGTTGTACATGAAGTTTATAGCATCAGTCCAGCTCCTCATACCACCGAACTCGTCTATCTCGGTTTTTTCCATCGCCTTTTTAGCGAGAACAACTATCTCTTCATCCGGTTCGAGCTCGTAGCCGTCCCATATCTCGGTGTACTCGTAGCTCTTTGTGTACTCGTCTAGGATTGGGTCGAGCATGTCGAGTATGTCCTCGACTTCCTGGTTTGGAAGGAGCCTGGCCTCAAGCCTTCCCCTGCAGAGGGCCGGGATGAGGTAAACCGGATTCTCGCAGAGAAGCTCCTGGATGCCTATATGGGGGTCGAAGTACTTACCCTTCTGCTTGAATGGTTCAAGGTTCTTGAGCTCCTCCAGCATCTTGTAGGTCTCCTCTATGGCGTTGACCCCGCTTTCCGGACAGGCGCCATGGGCCTCTTTCCCATCAACCTCGAAGTAGGCCTCTATGTTGCCGGCATGAGCTATGTGGACTTCAAGGTCAGTAGGTTCGAGCACGACGGCCATCTTTGGCCTATAGCGCTCCATGAAGAGGGCACTGCCACGCCCACCGTGCTCCTCGTCGCTGACGAAGACGACGCCAACGTTCAGGTCTTTACCTTCCTTCCTCAAGCTCTCCATCATGAGGAGTATTGCCGCTGCTCCTCCCTTTATGTCGCTCGCCCCGGTTCCGTAGATTATGTTGCCCCTGACGAAGGGTTCTGCCCTTATAGGTATCGTATCGACGTGAACCTCGTAGAAAAGCTCTGCATCGGGGTTTACAACAAGGTCGATTATCTCGCCGTCGCTCTCGATGTGGACGTCGTAGTCGAGCTTGTGGAGGAACTCCATGATGTGAAGCATTATCCTGTCTTCCTGGCCGGACGGAGAGGGGATTTTCAAGAGCTGAAGGAGTATCTCCTTCGCGCGTTCGGTCTTCATTTGAGTCACCTAACGCATATTGGCCCAGCCCTTTATAAACTTCTTCCACTGGGCAAAGCTTAATAAGTCCGGGCCGTTTTTAGCGACAGGGAAGATGGAGGTATAGTCATGAGGAAAAGTGGTCTGTTGATGGTTCTTTTCGTTGTTCTGGGGTTGCTGGCCGGTTCGGCTTCTGCTGATGGATTCCACGAGGTTCAAAAGGAGGAATACTGGGTCTCATGGGACGGCGGTGCTAACGTCACCCTCGATACAATCCTCTACGGCCCGGCTGACCTGCTCAACAGGACTAAGGAGAGCATACTCGACGTTGGGATAGAGAACGCCACGAGACTTTTTGCCAGCCAGACGGCACAGAAGCTCGCCCAGCAGGGCCTCAAGATGGAGAACGCCACGGCCGAGATACTCGGTTACAACTCCACCGGCCCGCTTGAGACGATAGTTAGGGGCTACATCCCGAACTTCGCAAGGTACTACTCCTACGACGGGGTATGGGAGATATCCCTTGACGTCCTCAGGGTTGCCGACCTCTACCAGATTGACCCGACGAAGATAAACGGTAGCGTGACGCTTGAGAACACCTTCACCGTTCATCTCCCCGAGGGTGCGGAGGTTACCCTCCTTCCAGAGAACTACAGCGCGACCTCCAACGGGAGCTACGTGAAGATCGCCGTCTCCAGAAAGGGGAGCGATGTGGTGATACACTCGGTCATATACTTCGCGAAGGGGGTGAGCTACGCCGACATCCAGAAGATATACGGAAAGCCGAGGGCCTTCGTGATCCAATATCGGGGGAAACCGGGGAAGGAGAACGCGACCCTCTGGAAGATGCAGATATTCAACAACATAACCGTCGGAAAGAACCAGACGGTGTTTGACAGCGTTGAGAAGTACCTCGAACCCGAGTCCTACGTGAACTACCTCAAAATCCAGATATCCTATCAGGGCGTTGACAAGGCCGAGCAGGGACTCTACCAGAGGTACGCCCAGGCCTTCCAGAAGGAGGGAATCACAGTCAGGAGCGGGAAGGTCAGGATTCTGAACCTCAACTCCACCGGGCCCCTCATCGTTGAGTACCACTTCGTTCTGCAGAACTTCACCAAGGAAGTCAACGGCACCTACATCTACGCCTACGACCCCAAGCTTGAGCTAGGAACAATGCAGTTCCTCAACAGACTCGACGCAAGCATAAACGAGACGAAGGTCACGAGGTTCGTCCTTTCAGAAGGAGCCAAGTTCGTTGAAATCCCGAAGGACATCGAGGTAAGCTCCAACGGCAACAGGATAATCCTGAAGGTTGAGAAGGTCAGCGACTCCGAGGTGGTCATCAGGAGCGAGGTCTTCCTCCGCTACGGCACCCCTCTGAAGGACTATCAGGAGCTGATGTCAAAGGTCCCGGACAAGGTCGAGTTCAAGTACCAGCTCGGAAGCAGTTCTAAGAGCACCTGCGGGCCCGCACTGCTCGTTGCACTGGCGGTTCTGCCCCTCTTGCTCCTCAGGAGGAGGTTCTGAACCCCCTTTTCTTCCCCACGAAAAAGCTTAAAAACGCATCCTCAAAGCAAGGACAGGCATTACAGTTACGGAGGTGTTATCATGGCTAGGAACAAGCCACTGGCGAAGAAGCTCAGGCTTGCAAAGGCTAACAAGCAGAACAGGCGCATCCCCGTGTGGGTCATCGTTAAAACGAACAGGAAGGTTCTCACCCACCCGAAGAGGAGGCACTGGAGGAGAACCAAGCTGAAGGAGTGAGGTGGTTCGGATGATTGAGCCCGGAAGTGAGGTAATATTCGTCGTTCCCATCAGGAAGATAAAGAAGCGCGTTCCGCGCTGGAAGAGGGCACCGAGAGCTGTTCGCTTCGTCCGCGAGTGGGTGGCGAGGCACGCCAAGGCAGAGGACGTCATAATAGGCACCGACGTCAACGAGAAGATCTGGGAACGCGGAGCGGAGAAGCCCCCCAACAAGCTCCGCGTCAAGGTCGTCGTTGAGGAGAGGGAAGGCAAGAGGGTTGCCAGGGTCTCCCTCGCCTGACCCAACAATTTTTCCGAGGTGACGAGATGCACATTGAGAGGCTCGATTTTGAGAACTCACCATACCTTGGAGTTTACGGGTTTGCGAGCGATAGGGTAGTCCTCCTCAGGGAGGGGCTGGGTGAGAAGAAGCTTGACGTAATTAGGGACGTCCTCAAGGTTCCGATCATAGAGACGAGCGTCATGAAGTCCCGCATAGTGGGCATCTTCACGGCTGGAAACTCGAATGCTATAATAGTCCCGTGGTACATCTGGGACACCGAGCTGGAGCACATCCAGAACTCCCTCCGGGAGCTCGGCATAGACATGGAAGTCGTGCCCTTCAAGAGCAGGCTGACCGCCTTTGGAAACCTGATTCTGGCAAACGACAGGGGGGCACTCGTCAGCAAGGAGTTCACCCGCGAGGAGGCCAAGAAAATAGGCGAGATACTCGGGATTGAGGCCGAGAGGGGCGTTATAGCGGACTACACAGCGGTCGGGAGCGTTGGCGTTGTGACCAACAGGGGCGGTCTCGTCCACCCCGAGGCAACCGATGAGGAGCTTGAGTGGCTCCGCGACCTCTTCAAGGTCGATGTTTACGTTGGAACCGCCAACATGGGAGTTCCCTTCGTCGGCTCGTGCATGCTGGCCAACTCCCACGGCGTCGTCGTAGGGCACCTCACAACGGGCCCGGAGATCGTGAAGATCGAGGAGGCCCTCGGTTTCCTCTGAAAAAACTTAAAAGAGGGCTCCAAAAATTGGTGGGGGGATGAAGATGGAGGTCAAGGTCTACCGCGTTAAGGGAATATTCCAGAGGGGCACTCACAAACAGCCCTTCACGAAGGAGTACAGGGCGCTGAAGCCTGAAGATGTTGAGGAGCTCGTTTACTCAGAGATTGGGAGCAAGCACAGGGTTCCGAGAACCAAGATATGGATAGAGAGCATCGAGGAGATAAAGCCCGAAGAGGCCGAGAACCCCGTCGTCAGAAGGCTCAGCCTCGAACTCTGATTTTATTCTTCTCCCAGCCTAACGCTGAACGTCATGTCATCCTTCTGTTTTCCAACCTTCAGGCATATTGTAAAATCACCGTGTCCGCTTAGACCCATGAATCCGTTTAACGCTTTTTGAAAGCCCTGGGGTGACAGTACTTTCTCGTGAGAGACTACGAGCAGAGGGTCTTTTATGAACCTGTACGTAAAGTCTCCAGACCTTTCATCGAGAAACACCTGATCCTCAACGGCTCGTCCCCTGAGTATAACCTCAGCGTATCCCTTTCTTATGTTCACGTCAACGATCCCGTTGAATCCATTTTGAGTGGGCTTTAGGGAAAGCTGGGCATAGTTCTCGACGTCCCCAGCGTTCAGGACTTCCCTTGGGAAATGAAACCGATATTCCGGCGTTACGTAAAGAATAACCACCCCGTTATCCAGTCTATAGCCCGGGAGTTCGATCAGTCCTGCGCCATTTGGGGAAATCTCAACCCTATAGGGGGAAGAAGGCAACGGGAGCTCCCCTGAAACCACCCTCTGATCCGGCGAAAATTCCCTCGACGTGTTGAACAGCCAGCCTGAAAGGTAACCTGGGCTCCCCCGCCATATTTTGCTACCTACGAGGACACTACTAACTGATCTAAAAATACCAAACTGGGCAGTCACTTTTTCAGAAAAAACGATAGTATCATCAGAGACTTCAGTTTTGGAGATAACATCATGTACGACCCTTTTAATCCTCCCGGAGAACGGCCCCCTCGGAAGAACCGTGAGGATTTCCATACAACCACCTGAGTCTGCTCCGGTGCATGGCTTAAAGGGATTTCCATCCCAGAACCCTTGACTGGTAGTGCCTTTTAGGGAATATTTCGAGCGGGTCTATGCCCCTCTCCCTGAGGAGATGCCTCAGCTCCACCTCATAGTCGGCCTTCTGGAGTTCTTCGCTCTCCCTGATTTCAACGATGAAGAGCCTTTCCGTAAGTTCTCTAATCGTCTTGTAGCCGAGACCGAGGAGTGGCCTTATGTAGGCGACGTTAAACCTGTCCTCCAGCGAGCGGGCCTTCGGAAGGTCGAGGAAGGGAACGCGGTCGTCCCGCCTAGTTCCATCGCTAACCCTCACCACATCTGGCATCGAGGCTAGGGCTTCCAGGGCCTTCTCGTGAATGAACTGGATGGCGTTGTTGGGGTGTCCGTCCCTTATTGCGGTCTCCACAGCACTTTCAAGGACTTCCACGGGGAGCTTGAGAACCCTGTGCTTGAAGCCGAGCCTTTTTGCCGTCTCCCTCGCGAAGCGCCAGTTGTCGAGCAGTCCAAAGGTAACGGTCACCAGCTCGACCTCGTAGCCGAGCCTCGTGAGAACCCATGCAGCTAAGCTTGAGTCCTTCCCGCCGGAGTAGAGGTGATGGACGAGCATGGTCTCACCGAAGGGCCTTTGCCAACTCCCTCTTAAAACCACCGTCTTCCACAACTGGAGCTGAAGTGTTCGACCCTTGCCATTTGGCTGGCCCCCAAGGTTTACACCCGGGAAGCTGGCGAAGAAGTACGGGCTTAGGCCAACCTTTATAAGCCCCTTGCCCGCCCGGAAATTAGGTGAGAGAGTATGAAGAGGTTGCCCGGAAAGGTGAGAAGGTCACTCCGCGCGAGATATTACGACATAGAACCGCGTGCGTGGATAGGGAAAAAGGGACTTGCCGAGAGCGTTATAGAGGAGATAAACACCCAGCTTGAAAAGGATGGGGTCCTCAAAGTCGAGATCAGAAAAGGCGCGCTCATCTCAACGGGGATGGACAGGAAAGCCATAGCCGAGAAGGTCGCGGAAATGACGGACAGCGAGCTCATAGATGTGAGGGGCAAAAGGTTTATATTGTTCAAACCGAGGGAAGGCTGGGAAAGGTATTTAAGGCGCCTTGAAAGAAAGGGCCGGGCCAGACGGGAGGAAAAGCCCGTCCGTAAAGTCAGGCTCGATATCGCTAACTTCAGGAAGAAGTTTAGGAAAGGGAGGGATTGAGGAATGGCGACGGTCTACGACGTTCCCGGTGATTTGCTCGTAGAGAGGGTCGCACAGGCCCTCAAGGAGGTTGAGGAGATAAAGCCCCCGGAGTGGGCGGCTTTTGTAAAGACCGGAAGGCACAAGGAGAGGCTTCCAGAGCAGGAGGACTGGTGGTACTACCGCGTTGCGAGCATACTTAGAAAGGTCTACATCGACGGGCCGGTCGGAATCGAGAGGCTTAGGACTTGGTACGGCGGAAGGAAGAACCGCGGGCACGCCCCCGAGCACTTCTACAAGGCCGGAGGAAGCATCATAAGGAAGGCCCTCCAGCAGCTCGAAAAGGCCGGCTTCGTCCAGAAGGTTCCGGGAGAAGGGAGGATAGTAACCCCGAAGGGCCAGAGCTTCCTCGACAAAATAGCCACAGAGCTCAAGAAGGAGCTTGAGGAGCAGATTCCGGAGCTCAAGAAGTACTGAGCTCCTACTTTTCTCCATCATCCAGAGGATACCTTTTTAACCATTTCCAAGAGTTTTGAAATGGGGGTGAGAGAATGGCGGAGGACATAGAGGAAATCAGGAAGCGCAAGCTCATGGAGCTCCAGAAGAAGTACCTCGAACAGCAGAAAGCGCAGGAGGAGGCCATGAAGAGGGAGATGGAGCTTGAAGCCCAGCTCAACGCCATAATGAGGAGAATTCTGACGCCAGAGGCGAGGGAGAGGCTCGGAAGGGTGAAGCTCGTTAAGCCCGAACTCGCGAGACAGGTCGAGCTCGTCCTCGTCCAGCTCTACCAGGCTGGCCAGATAAGGGAACCAATAGACGACGAGAAGCTGAAGAGGATTCTCGCCCAGATAGACGCGAGGACGAGGAAAGAGTTCAGGATAAAGTGGTAGGGATAACCCGATGGACGCCCGGGAGGTAATACGCATCCTCCATGATAAGGGAGAGGTCAGTCTCGACACCTGGAAGGTCATCTCTGTCAAGAAGAACGATGACGGAACAGCCGACATCCTTTACCGGAACAGGCATGTGGGGAGCGATGATGACCCCGTCTACCTGTGGATTTACGCCAACATTGTTGAAGAGGACTGGGACGTCCGCGTTCTTGAGAGGATAACCTTCAAGAGAGATGACCTCCTCTGGCTGATCCGCCAGGTCTTCCCGAAAGTTAAGGTTTATAAGGGGGTTACTAAATAGCCCGCCGGCCGGGGGTGTTTGAGTGAGCGGGAAGAGAGTCTGTCCCGTGTGTGGTTCTACCGAGTTCATATACGACCCCAGCAGGGGCGAGATAGTTTGTGCCAGGTGTGGTTACGTTATTGAGGAGAACGTTGTGGATGAGGGGCCCGAGTGGAGGGCCTTCGACCCGAGCCAGCGTGAGAGGCGCGCAAGAACCGGTGCTCCCGAGAGCATACTGCTCCACGACAAGGGTCTCTCAACCGATATAGGCATAGACCGTTCCCTCACCGGTTTGATGAGGGAGAAGATGTACAGGCTTAGAAAGTGGCAGAGCCGTTTGAGAGTCAGCGACGCCGCAGAGAGGAACCTCGCCTTCGCCCTGAGCGAGCTCGACAGAATAGCCAGCCAGCTGAGCCTCCCGAGGCACGTCGAGGAGGAAGCAGCGAGGCTCTACCGTGAGGCCGTTAGGAAAGGCCTGATAAGGGGGCGCTCCATCGAGGCGGTCATAGCTGCCTGCGTTTACGCCGCGTGCAGATTGCTAAAGGTTCCGAGAACGCTTGACGAGATAGCCGACATATCGAGGGTTGACAAGAAGGAAATCGGCAGGAGCTTCCGCTTCATAGCTAGGCACCTCAACCTCACCCCGAAGAAGCTCTTCGTCAAGCCGACCGACTATGTCAACAAGTTCGCCGACGAGCTGAACCTGAGCGAGAGGGTGAGGAGGAGGGCAATAGAGATACTTGAAGAGGCCTACCAGAAGGGCCTCACGAGCGGAAAGAGCCCCGCAGGGCTGGTGGCTGCTGCCCTCTACATAGCCGGCCTCCTTGAGGGGGAGAAGAGAACCCAGAGGGAAGTTGCGGAAGTGGCTCGCGTCACCGAGGTAACGGTGAGGAACAGGTATAAAGAGCTCGTGGAAAAACTAAACCTGAAGGTTCCGGTCTGATTACCTCTTCATGAACCAGCTCTCAAGGGTTCTCTGCTTTCCCGCTTTTACTGCCTTCTTCAGCCTTTCAAGGCCGTTTTTAACGCGCTCCTCGCTGAAGTCGTGCTCGTCGCAGAGGAACTTCAGTATTCCCTCCTCATCCGGCTCGCGCCATTTGAGCTCATACTCGTCGGTAACCGGCGGGTTGAGGAAGAACTCTTTTATAGCGTACAGATCAACCTCGCTCTCCTTCTGGTACTTCCTGAGCGGGTCTTTCGTGCGCTTAACTATGGTTAAAGCTTTCTTCGGCCCGATGCCCTTGATTCCGCCGGGGTTGTAGTCAGTCCCGACGAGAATGGCCAGCTCTATCAGCTTCTCCCTGTCTACCCCGAGCTCTTTGAGAACCTCCTCAAGGACGACCAGCTCGGGCTTCACCTCAACGTAAACGTTCTTTCCAGGGAGCTTTCTCCTGCCGGTTATCGTGAGGTTCCTTACAAGTCTTGGCGCACCGAAGAGAAGCGAATCGTAATCCTGACTTGCCGAGGCGTAAACATCGCCCTTTCTGGCCATGTAGGCAGCTTGAGCCTCCCCCTCGCTCGGCGCCTGGACAACTGGGATGCCCATCAGCTCAAGGAGTCTCTTGGCATCGTTTACGAGTTGCTCGTTGACGCGAGTGGCCCTCATGGCGTACTTCTTGGCCTCCTCAAGTTCGCCCCTTTCGAGGGCCTCATACCACTTCTCCTCGGCCTCCTCTCTGACTTCCCTCCTCCTCTCAAGCTCCTTCTTCTTGAACTCGGGTGGTTCGCCGTCGAAGACGTAAGCGGGTTTTATGCCCGCCTCCATCAGGTTGATGGTCCTGTAGAAGAAGCCACTTAGATGGGAGGTTATCCTGCCCTGGGAGTCCATGAGGGGTGTCCCATCGCGCTGTCTTATCGTTGAGAGGAACTGGTACATGGCGTTGAAGGCATCTACGGCAACCTTCTTTCCGTAGAGGTTCTCAAGCTCTATCTCCTTCCTCGGGACGAGCTCGCCTATTTGCACTCCCATCGGCACCACCTGAAAGAAAAGAGGGAGCAAGAGTATTTAGGGTTTGCCTCGGCCTACCGGGTTGCTCATCATACCTCAGAGAGGGGAAGGCTCCTCATCGGCTACTCTTCCCTGAGACCGTGCTGAATGAGGAACTCCTCATGCTTAGTTCTTCTCTGTCTCTCCTGGACGTATATCCAGCCCATAACGAATATCAGAGCCGACATCCCGATGAGGGTCTGCCAGCCGAGCTGATTGTAGTCGAGGGTTATTATTATCTTCCTGACCATCGCCAGGACGCCGAGCTCAACGACGTTCCTCATGCTCACGTGGTGCTCCTTGACGTACATGGCAAGGAGTTCGAATATCTCAAGGAAGATAATTATCAGGACTATCTGGTGCAGGATCTCCTCGACATTAAGGCCGTGAAGGCCCATCTGGACGAGCTGGACGAGCATCACAACTACGTAGCCCATGGTTATCGTAGCGAGGGCTATCACCACAATATCGAAGATTACGTTGAGCCACTTCATAAGCCCCTGCTCTACGAAGCCCATCTCATTTTGCTTCTTCCCCATTTTCACACCCATTTTAGGGCGGGATAATACCTAAAAAGTTTTTCGAAAGGGTCGGAAAGGACGAAACTACTTCGAGGATATCGTCCGCCAGCAAAATTCCTGAAGGGAAGCCTTCGAACTGTTTTTAACGACTGTCGAGTCTCTTATCGGCAAAAGGAGAGGGGAAAGGTTTTAACGGGCTTTTACAGACGTAAAAGTGTAAATGTCATCAGAGGTGATAAAAATGGTTGACCCGAATATCGAGGCACTTTTCAAGCCCAGGAGCATCGCCGTCATAGGCGCCTCTGAAAAGCCGGGTAAGATAGGATACGCGATTATGAAGAACCTCGTGGAATACGGCTACGAGGGCAAGATATACGCCGTCAACATCAAGGGCGTCGAGATAAGGATAGGGAACCGCGTTTTCAAGTCCTACAGGAGCATCCTCGACGTTCCCGACGAGGTTGACATGGCCGTCATAGTTGTCCCGGCCAAGTTCGTCCCCCAGGTCGTCGAAGAATGCGGTCAGAAGGGAGTTAAAGTCCTCCCGATTATAAGTTCCGGCTTCGGTGAGCTCGGCCCAGAGGGCAAGAAGGTCGAGGAACAGCTCGTTGAAACAGCCAGAAAGTACGGCATGAGAATCCTCGGCCCGAACATCTTCGGCGTTGTTTACACACCCGAAAAGCTCAACGCGACCTTCGGTCCTACCGATGTCCTGCCCGGCCCGCTGGCCCTTATCAGCCAGAGTGGAGCCCTTGGAATAGCCCTTATGGGGTGGACGATACTTGAGAAGGTGGGCCTTTCGGCAGTCGTCAGCGTCGGGAACAAGAGCGACATCGACGATGCTGATCTGCTCGAATTCTTCAAGGAGGACGAGAACACGAAGGCCATACTCATCTACATGGAAGGAGTAAAGGACGGGAGGCGCTTCCTTGAGACAGCCAAGAAGGTCAGCAGGGTCAAGCCGATAGTGGTCATCAAGGCCGGAAGGAGTGAGCGCGGTGCAAAGGCAGCAGCCTCTCACACCGGTTCGCTGGCAGGAAGCGACAGGATATACGACGCGGCATTCAAGCAGGCAGGGATAATAAGGGCCTACACCATCGGGGAAGCCTTCGACTACGCGAGAACCCTCAGCAACCTCCCCGAGCCAGAAGGCGAGAACCTCGTGATAATCACCAACGGCGGTGGAATCGGTGTCATGGCAACCGACGCGGCTGAGGAAAGCGGTCTGCACCTCTACGACGACCTCAACGAGCTGAAGGTCTTCTCCAACTACATGCCACCCTTCGGTTCCTACAAGAACCCCGTTGACCTGACCGGAATGGCCGGGGCGGAGAGCTACGAGGGAGCGGTAAGAGAGGCCCTCAGGAATCCAAACATGCACAGCATAGCGGTTCTCTACTGCCAGACGGCTGTGCTTGACCCGAGAGAGTTAGCGGACATAGTGATACGCGAGTACAACGAGAGCGGTAGGAAGAAGCCGTTGGTTGTGGCCATCGTCGGCGGCATAGAGGCCAAGGAGGCAATAGACAGGCTCAACGAGGAGGGCATTCCTGCTTATCCAGAGCCCGACCGGGCCATAAAGGCCCTCGCTGCACTCTACCGCTGGAGCGGGTGGAAGGCCAAGCAGAGGAAGGAGTGACCTCTTTTTAGCTCTTTCCGATAAGCTTTTATAACTCTTTTTCCAACTCTCAAGGGTGAAAGGCTTGAAGAGGGCCTTCCTCATCCTCGGAGTTCTGCTCCTCATCATCGCGGGGATAATGAACAGCGAAATCAACCAGAGGCCTGCCTGCAGTTCAGCGATGCCGGCTCCGAGCCTGTACTTCGGCCTTCACTCAAAGGTTGTCGAAAACGGTGCCCACATAGATGGCTCGCTCCTCGCTCTGGATGTCAATTCAAGCCTTCCGGAGCTGGGTTTAGCCGGAAACGATGTGAAGCTCGTGAAGAGGAGTGGGGTTTACATCCCGAAGGGTAAGGTTACCGGGAAGATTTTAATACCCGAACTCCCGGCAAACGCCAGCTTCAGAGTTTTTTACTCGGATTCGATGGCCCTTCACGTGCCCCCAGTTAACTTCTCCGGCGGGAGGTTCGTTCTCAAGAAGGAAATCACCATAAACGTCTCAAGGGGCTTCAGTCTCAACGCCACCAGTCCCCGGGGTTCGTTCTCGGTTCTCGGCGAGAAGGGGATGGATTTCCTCTTTACAGACTCAAAAGCCTCTGCCGGAAACAGAACCTTTACTGGCTCTCCCCAGAAAGTGCTCGCCTCTTTCTGCACGGGCTGTCGAGGGGGCGTGGGCTTCAGGGTCACAGGGTACCTGATAAGTCTGAAACTCGGACGCGGGGCATTTGATGCCCACGCGGTAACCGTCGAATGGAGACCGGAAAAGCTCGTTCTGAGAAGGGGCTTCTCCTTCAGCGACTTAACCCTCACCATCAACTGCACGGTTGAAATCCCGTCCGCTGAAAGGGAAAGCCGGGACGTTCCGATGCTCACGGGGCTCCTGGGGCTCATCTTCCTCGCCTGGGGACTGTGGAAGATATGAAGACTCGGCCAAATAGCCTATAAGCCCAACCACCATTTTTTATCCGGTGATGCCCATGTTCATCGCTCTCATCTCGGACATCCACTCGAACCTTGAGGCCCTTAAGGTGGTGTGGAGAGAGGTTAAGCGAGCAGACGTAATCCTGTGCATGGGTGACCTCGTGGGTTACGGCCCCAACCCAAACGAAGTCGTCGAGTTCGTGAGGAGAGAGATGGAGCGGAGGGATTTCCTCTGCGTTCGCGGAAACCACGACAACGCCGTCGCTTTCGGCCTCGACTGGGGCTTCAACCCCTACGCCAGGGAAGCGGTCAGGTGGCACCAGAGGGTTATGAGCGTTGAAAACCTTGAGTTCCTAAGGCGTCTTCCCGTGAGGCAACTCTTCACCGACGACACCGGAAGGAGCTATCTCCTGATACACGGCTCGCCGAGGGCACCCCTCGATGAATACCTCTTTCCCTGGCTTCCGGATAGCGAGTTCAGAAGCGTACTCGGCTACGTGAGACAGGACGACCTCCTCGTGGGACACACCCACATGCCAATGCTGAGACTCATAGATGGCAGGAGGATAATCAACCCCGGCTCAGTTGGTCAGCCGAGGGACGGCGACTGGAGGGCCTCGTACGCGCTCATTGATACTGAAGAACCTCCGGAGAACGTTCACTTCCACCGGGTCGAGTACGACGTGGAAGAAACGGCCAGAAAGATAGTTGAAGCAGGCCTTCCGAGGTTTCTGGCCGAGAGGCTCTTCGAGGGCTATTAAAGCTCAAGCTTTATCTCCTTAGGCTTGGGGAGGCCTTCTTCCCTCTCAGACTTCTTCTCGGGTGCGGGCTTCGGCAGTGGCGGGGTCTTCTTCCTTATCTTGGAGCGGGTCGCCAGCTTGGCGGAGTCTATGATTATGACCTCTCCGATGCTCTTTACCGCGCTGACCGGAATCAGGAGGAGCCCCTCGCTGTCGGTGACAAACTCGCTCGTGTCCAGATCCTCGTCAGGTTCAGCCACTATAACGAGTATATCTCCGGTCTCCTCGTCGAAGCTCAGGTCGTAGACCCATCCGAGCCTTATTCCGGTATCTGTTATCAGCTCCACGTCCCTAAGTTTTGAGGCCAGTATCTTGACCATTTTCGCCACCCCTTGTTCGTTCGTGTAGGCCCTTGGATGTCAACGTATAAAACCTTTTTCCAAAAAAAGAGAGGGTCAGAAGGTGTAGTACTCCTCCCCCTCCCTGCCGGGCTTCTTGGCCCTCTTCTCCTCGAAGTTCTTGTAGTATTCGACCATGTAGGGGGTTATGCTCGGCTTAACCTTCTTCAGGGCCTCCTCGAAGTCCCTCCTTGAGACCTTGAGCCTCTCCAGGAACCTCTCGTCCTCCCTTTCCACGAGCTCCCTCGGCAGTTCCCTCATGACCCTCCTCATCGCCCTCAGCGCCGCCTCCCTTACAAGGGCCTCAAGGTCTGCACCGCTGTAGCCTTCTGTCTTCTTCGCCAGCTCGCGGAGGTTGACATCCTCGGCCAGCGGGACGCGCCTCGTGTGGACTTTGAGTATTTCAAGTCTCGCCTTCTCATCGGGCGCTGGAACGAGGATGAGCCTGTCGAAGCGCCCGGGTCTAAGCAAGGCCGGATCAATGATGTCGGGCCTGTTGGTGGCTCCAATGACGACGACACCGCTGTTCTCCTGGATTCCGTCCATCTCGGTGAGGAGCTGGTTGATGAGCCTGTCGGTGACGCGGTCGCCCTCCATTCCCCTCGCGGGAGCTATCGCGTCTATCTCGTCGATGAAGACCACCGTTGGTGCAGCTTGTCTAGCCTTCCTGAATATCTCCCTCACCCTCTTCTCGCTCTCGCCAACCCACTTGCTCAGTACTTCCGGCCCTCTAATGCCTATGAAGTTGGCCTCGCTCTCGGTTGCAACAGCCTTCGCTAGTAAGGTCTTACCCGTTCCCGGCGGCCCGTAGAGGAGAACACCCCTCGGCGGTTCGATGCCGAGCCTCTGGAAGGCCTTCGGGTACTTGAGTGGCCATTCGACTGCTTCCCTGAGTTCCTGCTTTACGTTCTCTAGTCCGCCTATGTCTTCCCAGTGGACGTTTGGAACCTCTATGAGGACTTCCCTGAGGGCTGAAGGCTCGACCATCTTTAACGCCTCGTAGAAGTCCTCCTTCCTGACGCGGAGCTCGCTCAGAACCTCTGGGGGTATCTTCTCCTGCTCGGGGTTTATCTTGCCCTCGTTTATGAGCCTCCTGAGGACGACCATAGCCGCTTCCCTGGCGAGCGCCGCTAAGTCAGCTCCCACGAAGCCGTGGGTCTTCTCGGCCAGCTCCTCAAGCATTCTGTCTATGAGCCTGTTCCTAACTTCAGCGTATATCTCGCCCTCGCTCTTCAGTATCTCCTTGATTTTCTCCTCGGTGGTGGCCTTCTCAACCCGCTCCATGAGCTTTTCTATCCTCTTGGCATCGAAGGAGCCCTTCTCGCGCATCTCCCTGAGGATCCTCAATACCTCGCCCTTATCGTAGTCCGGTTCAAGGGGCATTCCTCTGGTGTGTATCTGGAGTATCTCCTTCCTTCCCTGCTTGTCCGGGACGCCGACCTCGATCTCCCTGTCAAACCTTCCCGGCCTCCTCAATGCCGGATCAATCGCGTCAGGCCTGTTGGTCGCGGCGATGACTATGACCTTTCCACGGCTCTTGAGACCGTCCATCAGCGTAAGGAGCTGTGAAACGACCCTCTTCTCGACCTCGCCAACCACTTCCTCTCTCTTGGGGGCTATCGCGTCTATCTCGTCGATGAAGATTATGCTCGGAGCGTTCTCCTCAGCCTCTTTGAATATCTCCCTTAGGCGCTCCTCACTCTCACCGTAGAACTTGCTCATTATTTCCGGCCCGTTTATCGCTATGAAATGGGCGTTGGCCTCGTTGGCTACTGCCTTAGCGAGTAAAGTCTTACCCGTTCCCGGCGGGCCATAGAGGAGGACTCCTTTCGGCGGTTCAATTCCGAGCCTCTCGAAGAGCTCCGGGTGCTTGAGGGGCAGCTCGACCATCTCGCGGATTTTCTGGATGGCCTCGTCGAGGCCACCGATGTCCTCGTAGGTGACCTCCGGTATGCTCTCCTCCCTCACCTCCACAGCCTGGGGGAGAACCTCAACCTCGGTGTTGTAGGTTATCTGGACTATCCCCTTGGGGACGGTGTTTACAACGACGAACTTGAGTTCGCCGAAGCCGAAGGGCATGGCCTCAAAAAGCCCCCTGAAGAGCTCGTCGAAGGGTGAGCTGTAGTAGGTCTCGCTCCTGCTGCTCGCAACGAGGAGGTCCCCCTTGACCACCGGCCTTCCGAGGAGGTTGCCCTTCACGACATCCCCCGGTATCTGGATGAAGACGCCCTTCTGAGCCGGAGCTAAGACGACCTTCTTGGCCTCGTGAACCTCGGCCTTTCTGACCGTCACGTAGTCGCCTATGCTTACTCCAGCGTTTCTCCTCGTGTAGCCGTCCATCCTGATTATATCCAGTCCCCTGTCGTCCGGATGGGGGTTTGCCACTATCGCGGCGGTCGTCCTTTCGCCTATCAGGGCCACTATATCGCCCGGCTCGACGCCCAGCTTTTTTTGGTACTTCTTGTCGAAGCGCACTATGCCCCTTCCCACGTCCCTCTTCAGGGCCTCTGCAACGCGGAGCTTTACCTCCTCAACCTTCTCATCCGAATCCTTACCAAATATCATCTTAAACGCCTCCTGTGAAGTTCTATCGCCTCCTCAAGGGTCAGGTTGCCGAGAGCAACTTCCCGGGCAAGCCTTGAGGTTATCGTGATGTTTCCGCTCAGCTCACGACTCCTCCTCTTTATGTCCTCTATCTCGCGCTTCGTGGGCTCCTTAACCTCCAGAAGCTCGCCTATCGTAACCTCTCTCCCGGGCCTGAGGCCGATGTTTATGGACGCGACTATATCCAGCACTGCCGAACCCTCAACCCCGCCGACCTTGGGAGTTGTACCTGTCTCGTTGACCACGATTATCGGGTAGTCGTAGCCGAGGAGCCTTCCGAGGGCCTTGAGCATCATGACCCTCTGCCTCTTCGCCCCGTGGCCGACCTTTATCCTCGCCCCAGGATATTTCTCAAGGAGGCTAAGGACGGGCTCAACGTCCCTAGGGCTCTTGAGCTGATGAACCTCAACGACCTTGCCATCGGCTACAACGCTCAGGCCCGGCCTCTCGCCGGGGTCTATCGCTATGAAGACCTTCCTAAACCTCTCCCTGCCTTCTAGCCTCGCGAGGAGCTCGTCTATGAAGTTCTCGTCCCTCACGATGACCTTCACGGGGAACTCCACTTTATCCCTCTCACCCGTAAGGATGACCTCAACGTCGTAGGGAATCCTCTCGCCGACCCGGAGGCTGAGAAAGGGTATCCTGTACTCCTTCAGCACCTTAGTGGCCCTGTAGTAGACCCTCGGGTCGGTCGTTACTATCGCCACCCTCATGGTTGGAGGGTTCTCCGGTTCGTTAAAAACCTTTCCGGAGGAATAAAACTTATAGGCCCTCCAGCCCAACCATTATCGGTGGGAGTATGGAACCTCCTAAAAAGAAAAAGGTCGAAGAGGAGGAAGAGCTCGACGAGGAGTTCGAGCTTGAGGAATGGGAGGACGAGGAGTGGGACGAGGAGGAGTGGGAAGAAGAGGACTGGGAAGAAGAGGACGACGAGTGGTGAGCCCCAGAGCTCGTTTCTTTACATTCTCCCAGCGGTGCGGTCGGTTTTTTATGAGTTTAATGGCGTAGGAATAGAGGCCGAGCTTTAGGAGGTTTCCCGCGTCTTCCCCTGAGAGCTCGCCTATCCTCCTAGAGAGCTTTGGAGGCCTTTCCCTGGTGCTCTCGGAGTAGTCGGTGAATTCAAAAGCCCGGAAGATTGAGAGGACTTCAACCTTTTCGGCGGTCAAATCTGGATAAGGCAAGCCCGTTTTGGCGGGTTTTTCCCTTTGAGGCTCAAGCTCCTCTGGATAATGGTGTGCTCGACTATGAAGACGGTGTCATCCAGCCTCTCCCCCCACCCCCAACGCTAAGCCCGCTCATCTCCTCGACCGGCCACAGGTAAGCCCGCCTTATCGTATCCCCGCTGATCTCCTCTATGCCCCTGCTTTTGAGGAAGAGCTCGCCCTCTTCAGGCATGCATCTAGCATTCAGACACCTCCTAAGGTCTTTGCCGTTATCTCCTCGACGCGCCTCTTTGCCTCTGGCGAATACCTGAGGAAGGTGTGCTTTCTCGCCTCCCTCCCGGCGTCTTTAACGTTCCAGCCCTCCATCCTAGCCTCGGTTGCGTTCGCCTCAAGGCCCGCATGCGCAAGAAAGTTCCGCGGCACTATCGTAGCGTTGGCTTTTTCAAAGCCCAGAAAGTCCCTCAGAGGCATCCAGTCCGGGAAGCGTTTGGCCAGGGCGTAGGCTATGGCCCTGTCCTCTATTTTGCCAAGTTCAACATTTGCCCTCTCCCTGTTGGCGCCCCTGAAGACTCCGCCGGAGATTCTGTAGAGGTCGTCGAGGCTCGGCGGAAGGCCAAGCTTGAATTTTTCCAGGGCCCTCGCCTGAAAGGCCAGCTTCACCAGAACGCCAAAACCCCGGCCAAAGGCCAGCTTTCTCCTCACGGATTTGTTGGAGACCTCGACGTAGCTTTCCCAGGTCTTCATGAGCTCATCAACCGCTTCTTCAATGGGCCCGGTCTCGGGGAAGTTCTCGGCGAAGAGGAGCGGTAAGCCGAAGACGACCGACCCTATCCACGCCTCCAGCTTCCTCTTCTCAGACTTTATAAGCTCGAAGGCCTTCAGCTTTCTTTTGAGTTCTCCCAGGGCGTTCTTCTCGATGAAGTATGGAACCAGGTATTCGTTGAGAGCTGGAAGCCCCTCGGTTAAGGGATGCGGCTCAACTTTGACGTCCTCGATGACGTTAATGCCGAGCTCAGAGCTGAGCTTTGGCACAAAGGGGTCGGAGTTGTAGGCTTTAAAGAGGGTCTCGCTGGTTAGTGTCCTCATCCCGAGGAGTTCTCTGAGTGCACGGTGGACGAGGAAGGTTACGTAGTTCAGCCCGTGGGTTATGTCGAAGTGCACCTCCAGTTTTCCATCAACCGGGATTACCTGGGAGAGGCCGTGGAGGGCGCGATAATAGACGTCCATGGCGTTTCCTTCAAAGGTTCCGTGCTCGAACTTCCCTATGCCGGGAACTAAGAGA